>JAFUTM010000084.1 GCA_017484235.1 Selenomonadaceae bacterium | reverse complement strand
TATGTCTTGGTCTTCCAGGGGTATTGCCAACCCTTAACAAGCGGGTTCTGGAATTTGCCATTAAGGCAGGTCTGGCCCTGAATTGTGAGATTAATAAATTCTCCAAATTTGACCGTAAGAATTATTATTATCCTGACCTGCCAAAGAACTGGCAGACGTCTCAATATGATTTACCGATTGCTGAACACGGCTGGGTGGACATTGATGTTGACGGTCAAAAGAAGCGCATTAGACTAACTCGCATACACATGGAAGAAGACGCCGGCAAACTTGTTCATTCCGGCACAACGATTAAAGATTCAGCAACCTCAAACGTCGATTACAACCGTACAGGTGTACCGCTGATTGAGATTGTCTCTGAACCGGATATGAGAAGTGCTGCTGAAGCGCGTGCATATATGGAAAAGATTAAATCCATACTTGAATACATCGACGTATCAAATTGCCGTATGGAAGAGGGCAATCTCCGCGCAGATATAAACGTTTCATTACGTCCAGTTGGTTCTGATAAGCTCGGCACACGCACTGAAATGAAGAATATTAATTCGTTTAAGTCGCTGGAAGATGCTATTAACTATGAGATTGACCTACAGGCGGAAGTCCTTGACGATGGCGGTAAAATTATACAGGAGACGCGGACTTGGAATCCAGAAAAGGGAATAACTCAATCAATGCGTTCTAAAGAAGACGCTCACGATTATAGATATATGCCGGAACCAGATTTGCCACCGATTGTCACTTCTGCTGAAGAGATTGAAGCTTTTAGAAAGTCACTGCCCGAATTACCGGACGCAAGACGTGAACGTTTAACTAAAGAGTATGGCCTGTCTGATTACGACGCAGGAATTATTACAAGTTCGCGTGCAATGGCTGAATATTTTGATACAGTCGTTAGTGAAGGTGCTGATCCTAAGATTGCGGCCAACTGGATAATGGGCGATTTATCTAAAAATCTCAATGCGGATAACTTGACGATTGAGCAGTCACCGGTCGACGCGAAACGACTGGCTCAAATGATTGCCTTAATTGATAAGGGTACGATTTCCGGTAAAATTGCGAAAACGGTTTTTGTTGAGATGTGGAGTTCAGCAGATTCACCAGAGAAAATCGTCAAAGATAAAGGCCTTGTTCAAATTACGGATACATCGGCGATTGAGGGTATTGTCGACGAAGTTATTGCAAAGAATCCAAAAGCCGTTGCCGAATATAAGTCTGGCAAGAAGAAGGCAATTGGCGCACTTGTCGGTCAAATTATGAAAGCTACTAAAGGCAAAGCTAATCCGCAAATGGTCAATCAACTGCTCACTAAAAAGCTGGATTGAGTTATGGGCATAGATATAAAAAAAGGCAGCCATAATTCCGCTGCCGATGATGATGTTGAGATTATCATTGATGATGGCAAAGTCATAATTGAAGATAAAGTCATTGATAATAAGTATGCGGACAATTACTCTAATAAAAAATTCTGGCACAAAGTAAAAAGCACGGTTAAACACACCGGTCTAAAGTTAATTTACAAGGCGTTGCAGCTTTATTATGTGACGGAAAATCCTAATTGCCCAAAACGTGTTAAAGTTGCGATATTTGCGGCGCTTGGTTATTTTATTTCACCGCTCGACGCGATTGCCGATTTTATACCGTTCGCCGGCTATACTGATGATACTGGAATAATTGCAGCGGCACTCATTATTGCTCAATTTTACATAGATGAAACGGTTAAACAAAAAGCCAAAAATAAAATTGCCAAAATCTTCGGCGATAATGCGCTGACTGAACTTGAATAAAACAATTAATTAAAGAGTATGACGATTTATTTTAATTAGATACTTCACAATGAGGTGATAAGTTTGAATTTAAATGAAAAAACAGCACACGAACTGCACGAGATGTTAATTAATAAAAAAATATCTGCCGTAGAGTTGGCGACAGATGTACTAAATCATATTGATGAGACTGAAAAAAACATTGAGGCTTATATAACCATAACTCGTGACGAGGCACTCAAGGCGGCTAAATCAGTTGACGAAAAAATTGCGCGTGGCGATAAAATCGGAGTTTTAACTGGAATACCTTGTGCAATAAAAGATAATATCTGTACTAAAGGCATTAAAACTACCTGCGCGTCGAAGATTCTTGAAAATTTCGTGCCTCCTTACAATGCAACCGTTATAGATAAACTCAACACTATTAATCCGGTTGTTGTTGGAAAGGCGAATATGGACGAATTTGCAATGGGCGGCTCAACTGAAAATTCCGGCTTCCACGTGACGCATAATCCACACGATGTTGAACGTGTGCCAGGCGGCTCCAGCGGCGGCAGTGCTGCGGCAGTTGCAAGTAATGAGGCGATCTATGCACTCGGTTCTGATACCGGTGGCTCCATTCGTCAGCCCGCTTCATTCTGCGGCGTCATCGGCCTTAAACCGACATATGGCAGAGTCTCACGTTATGGATTGGTTGCTTATGCGTCCAGTTTGGATCAGATTGGACCTATTACTCGCGATGTAACGGACTGTGCCCACGTTTTAAACGTTATTGCCGGTCACGATGAAATGGATTCCACGTCCTCAACGGCTGAAGTGCCAGATTTTACTAAATCACTTGTTGCTAATGTCAAAGGTCTTAAAATTGGCTTGCCGAAAGAATATTTTATTGACGGAATGGACGTTGAAGTTGAAGCTGCTGTTCGTGATGCGGCTAAGACTTTTGAAAAGTTAGGTGCAACATTAAAAGAAATATCACTACCTCACACTGATGTTGCCGTTTCGACATATTATTTGATTGCTCCAGCTGAAGCGGCAACTAATCTTGAACGTTACGACGGCGTGAGTTACGGCGCACGTGTTGACGGCATTGATGTGGTTGATATGATGAAAAATACTCGTAGTGAAAAATTTGGCGAAGAAGTTAAACGCCGCATTATGATTGGCAATTATGCCCTCTCTGCAGGTTATTATGATGCTTATTATCTTAAAGCATTGAAAGTACGCACATTAATACAGAACGACTTTACAGAGGCATTCAAAGATGTTGATGTCATTCTTGCACCGACTGCACCGACAGCAGCTTACAAGATTGGCGAGATGATTTCTGATCCGTTAAAGATGTATCTGCAGGATATTTGCACTGTGCCACTTAATTTGGCTGGTCTGCCTGGCATTTCAGTGCCGTGTGGATTTAACAGTCAGAATATGCCAATTGGATTCCAGCTCATCGGTAGGGCACTTGATGAAGCAACAATCATTAAAGCCGCCTACACCTTTGAACAATACGATATATAATTAGGAATTAGGAATGATGAATGATGAATTAAATTCGTCTCTTCTATTCCTAATTCCTAATTTCTCATTCCTAATTAAGATAATCGTTGCCGATCTTTGAGAGCACGCTCAACATCACGCTTGGCAGCTTTAGCAACTAAGTCTTGCCGCTTGTCATAATTGTGCTTGCCACTTGCAAGAGCGATTTCCACCTTTGCTCGACCGCGTTTAAAATATATCTTCAATGGCACAACGGTAAAGCCCTTTTCACGCGTCTTGCTGAACAATTTTACAATCTCAGCTTTATGTAATAATAAACGTCTCGGCCTCAACGGATCATGGTTAAAATAATTGCTTCCGTGATCATAAGGACTAATGTGCAAATGCTGAATGTATATTTCACCGTTCTTTATCTCGCCGTAACTGTCTTTAAGATTGGCTCGACCAGCACGAAGTGACTTAACTTCCGTGCCCTTTAGTTCGATACCAGCTTCATAAGTTTCGTGTATAAAATAATCGTGTCGTGCCTTGCGATTTTCACAGGCAATTTTTAATCCAGGTGTAGATGCTTGTTTTGCCATTATTATCACCGTCCATATTTATTTTACACCTAATTGTAATTTATCGTGATTTTATTGTCAATAAAAATAAACTTGCACTCATCATTAATTAATGAGATAATATATAATAATCTTTAATTAAAGTGGTGATGTAATTGTTTGAGTTGACAGTTAAATCGGAATTTGAGGCGGCTCATCAGATAAATGGATATAAAGGTAAATGCCAGCGTCTGCACGGGCATAATTGGTCAGTAGAAGCGGTTGTAATTGGCGACAAGTTAGACGAACTCGGAATGCTCGTTGATTTTAAAATGCTTAAGCAAGAATTAAATAAAGTGCTTGATGAATTAGATCATAGATATTTAAATGAATTAGCAATGTTTAAAACTAAAAATCCAACGGCTGAAAACCTCGCACAATATGTTTTTGATAAGTTGTCGGAATCAGAAATATTTTCAAATTCAAAACTTAAAGCAATAAAAGTCTACGAGTCTCCAAAATCTTGCGTTACTTATACTAATCAGTAAAGGTGGTTTTTATTATGAAGCATAAGTATTTTATTTTAATAATGGTTACGTGTGCATTGCTGCTTAATACTTTAATTGTTGCAGCAGCAACCACTTATGTTGGTAACGCCAGTTCACATAAGTTTCATTATCCGAGTTGCCGCTGGGCAAAAAAAATAAACAGCAACAATCGAGTTACCTTTGATTCGCGCCAGGAAGCAGTTTCGGCCGGCTACGTACCCTGTAAAGTCTGTAAGCCGTGATTGAGTATAAGTTATGATTGAAACTAATATCATTGAAATATTTTCATCAATTCAAGGTGAAGGCAAATACGTCGGCTGCCGCCAAATTTTTATAAGATTTTCTAATTGCAATTTAAAATGTATTTATTGCGATACAAATTGCAATGCAGACAATTTTTATAAAGTTTTGGATGCCAGCGGCAATGTAATTGAAACATTTAAAAATCCTGCGACGCCGCATAATGTAGCTGCCGTAATAAATAAAATTGTTGATGCAGATGGCGCACCGCCGCAGGCAGTCAGCTTCACGGGCGGTGAGCCGCTTCTTCACACTCAATTCATCAAAGAGATTGCTGAATTAATTGATTATAAAATATTTTTGGAAAGTAACGGCACCCTTTATAATGAATTGGCGGCAATCATTGACTGCATTGATATAATCAGTATGGATATAAAATTGCCCAGTGTTGTCGGCAAAAATTTATTTAAAGAACATCAACGATTTATGGAGATTGCCAAAAATAAAGATTTATACGTCAAAATAGTTATAACTGGTGAGACGACGCAGGAAGAATTTTTAATGGCGGTAAAGATAGTTGCAGGTGCATCAAAAGATATTTTATTAATATTGCAGCCGGTTACGCCTGTTGGAGAAGTTAAACCAGCAACAATTGAACAACTCCTGTCATTTCAAGCATTGGCGTTAAAATATCTTTCAGACGTTCGGATTATTCCTCAGACTCACAAAATGATGAATGTGATATAATGTGAATTTAATTAACAACAGGAATTATATAAAATGAAATTAACTTTACCAAAACATTTATTCAGTAAACTCGTCCGTGCCGTCGTGGAGTTTGAGCTTATCAGTGCGGGCGATAAAATTTTAATCGGCGTTTCTGGCGGCAAAGACAGTCTATTTTTAACTTATGCACTTGCTCTGCTTCGTCAGCGTTTTAAAATAAAATTTGAACTTGCTGCCTTGACAATCAATCCAATGTTTAATAATAACTTTAACGTGGATTCTGTTAATAGCTTTTGTAAGAGTTTAGACATTGATCACATCGTTCAAGAGGTAGACATTGCAGGTGTTATCGCCAGTCAGCAAAATAAAAAGCCTTGTTTTACGTGTGCATATTTTCGCCGCGCAGCAGTGAATCGTTATGCCAACGAAATCGGTGCAAATAAAGTTGCTTATGCTCATCATCACGATGATGCCGTTGAAACTTTTTTGATGAGTCTTCTGTCAAGTGGCCAGATAAATACCTTTATGCCCAAAACTTATCTCGACAGATCAAATATAACTGTTATTCGACCTCTTGTTTATCTTCGTGAAAAAGAGATTATTGATTTTGTTCGTGAATCTAATTTCAATGTTGTTAAGTCACCTTGCCCGATTGATGGAAAGACTAACCGCCAGACGACTAAAGAATTAATTGCCAGCCTTAATAAACAATTTCCAGGTGTGTTTGATCACTTGTCGTCAGCAATTAGGCAAAATGCGGTCCACGAACTTTGGCAGCCACCTAAAACTACAGCTCAGATGCGTGAAACTTATTTCAACTATTTATAAGATTAAAATTTTGCACGTTTAATAATATAAGCGTGCATTTTATTTTGTTTTATGTTACAATGGTTTTATGAGAGAATTACATTTTATTCAAAGGATAAATAGCATAGGCGGCAAGGTTTATTTAGTCGGTGGTGCTGTCAGAGATAAGTTTCGCGGTATAGCTGCTCACGATAAAGATTATTGCGTTGCTGGTGTTAATGAGGCAGATTTTACAAAGGCTTTTCCACGCGCTTTAAAAGTCGGCAATTCGTTTCCAGTTTATTTGATAAAAATTGATGATAAATCTTGCGAAGTTGCTTTTGCACGCCGTGAAATTAAAACGGGCACTGGTTATCGTGGTTTTATGGCAACATTTGATCCACTGGTGACCATTGAAGAAGATTTATATCGCCGTGATACTACTATGAATGCGATTGCAATAGAACTGCCCAGCGGAAAAATTATTGATCCATATAACGGCGTTAAAGATATAAAAGATAAAAAAATTCGGGCAGTTTCCGAACATTTTGTTGACGATCCGGTTAGAGCTCTTCGTGCGGCAAGGCAGTCCGCGCAGTTTAATTTTGATATTACTGATGATACAATTGAATCAATGCATAAATGTGCTGCTGAAATTGCTTCTGAGCCGACGGAACGCATTTTTAAAGAATTAAATTACGCCCTTCAAACTGACAAGCCTTCGATATTTTTCAAAAATTTGGAACGTGCCAGCTTGTTAAAAGTAACATTTCCAGAGCTGTATCAGATGATTGGTAAGACTCAGCCTAAAGAGTTTCACCCAGAAGGCGACGCATTTGAACACACGATGAACATAGTTGATGAAGTTTCAAAAGTAAATCCTAAGCCCATAGTTCGATTCGCCGCACTCGTTCACGATCTCGGTAAGGGTGCAACGCCGGAAGATATGCTACCTCATCACTATGGACACGAGGAAAGAGGTTTAACTGTCCTTAGCGAATGGAACAGACGTATGACATTGCCTCACGAGTGGATTAAGGCGGCTAAATTTGTTATAAAAAATCATATGCGTGCGCCGCTGCTCACTCGACCGGGTAAAATTGTCGATTTAATTATAAATATTAAATCAATTAATCTATCCATTGACGACTTTAACGATATAATTCGTGCTGATCACAATGGATTGCCGTATTATCTTGAAAATGCCCAAAATATTTTAGATAAACTGTTAAAAGTCAGCGGTCGAGACTGTCCTGATGATTTGTGCGGCAAAGAAATTGGCGAGTGGATACGTGCTGAACGAATTAGACTTTTTTTAAATTTATTGGAGGAATTTAAATGTCAGATAAAAATTTAACTATTGTTCCTGCATTTGCAACTACCGGCACTTCGCTTAATTTGATACATTGCATTGAAGAATTTGATAGTGGTCGCAATAATGTATATATCATTGATGAAAACGGCGATTATACTGGATTTGCAGTAACTAAAAATAGTTTTCGTAAAATATGGAATAGCATCG
>JAFUTM010000083.1 GCA_017484235.1 Selenomonadaceae bacterium | reverse complement strand
GTAATAATAGTATAAAAGCAATTGGCAATAAAGTAAAGTCTTTTTAGATTAAAAAACAATTAAAAATGAGTTGACAATATAACTAATATTAAATATAATAAATTTATTAGTTAGAATTTAGTCGTCAACATAATTTCCACCTCCCTCACTGTTGAGGTGTAGGTGCAACAGCGATTACATTATATCATAATATGCCATAAAATAGATAAAAAACGATGAATAAAATGCTTGCAATTTATTGAAATATATGGTATATTACAATTACAATCAAGAAATTTATGACATAGTATAGCACAAAAAAGAACCTCAGTTACCGGCTGAGGTTCTTTTGCATCATAAGATGCTATGATATTTTAGGCTGATTGCCTTACTTACGGAGACTATCCAGCCATTTGCAGACATAATGACCGACGACAGTGGAAATTACGCCCACTCCGATAGCTCCAATCAAATCAATTACTATCTTGGACATAGTATAGCTACACCGTTACAGAGAACTTATAAAAAGCTATAACTTTTATGTCTCCTTCCTTCTTCATTGCGTCCGCTTCCGCCGTCATTGCTGACTGGCTCATCACGTTTGATATAACGCTCCAAAGGCTTAAATTCCCCACTAACGAATGGGTACTGTAAATCCGAATTTGGTTTTTTTTATAAGAAATTTTTAACTGTTACGAGCCTCCCTCACTGTTGCCAGAGATTTGGTAAAGCAACACTTACATTATACCACAAAACAAGTTATCGTGATAAAAAAATATAACGCAAGCAGGATAAATGATATTAGGCGTCAAATAAATAATTCGTAATTTGTAATGCGAAATGCGTAATTTTTTCAATTAATAATTATCGAACTTTCAATTACGAATTATGCGTTATGCATTACGCATTGAAAGAAAGGTGGTATAGGTAATGCTGAAGAAGACAAAAATCATCTGCACGCAAGGACCGGCAACTGACGCTGAAGGCGTGGTCGAAAAGCTTATTGAAAACGGAATGAACTGTGCACGCTTTAACTTTTCACACGGCGACCACGAAGGGCACCTTAAACGCATAAACCGCGTACGTGAAGCCGCAAAGAAATCCAAAACCGTTATTTCTCTCATTCTTGATACAAAAGGACCAGAAATGCGGCTTGGTGAATTTAAAAATGGCAGCGTAGACCTTGTTGCAGGTAATAAGTTCACACTGACGCAATCGGATGAACCAGGCGACGAGACACACGTCGGAGTTAGCCATAAGCTGCTTTATACAGAGGTTAAACCTGGTGATAAGCTGCTTCTCAGTGACGGACTTGTTGAAATATTAGTTGACGAAATCAAAGATAAAGATATAGTGACGACAATACTAAACAGCGGCAAGATGAGCACACGCAAACGTGTTGCGGCGCCAGGCGTCGAGCTTGGACTGCCGGCAATAAGTGAACAAGACGAAAAAGATATAATCTTCGGCATAGAAAACGATATGGACTTTATCGCAGCATCGTTTATACAGCGTGCGTCAGATGTAGAACAGATACGCGATTTAGTGGCGAGACACGGCGGACACATGGAAATCATACCGAAGATAGAAAACCTTGCGGGCGTACAAAATATAGATGAAATAATCGCGGCGGCTGATGGCATAATGGTAGCACGCGGCGACTTAGGCGTCGAAATACCAGCTGAAGACGTGCCAATAATCCAAAAGAAGATAATCAAAAAATGCAACGAAGCAGGCAAACCAGTCATAGTGGCAACGCAGATGTTAGAGTCAATGACGACGAATCCACGCCCAACGCGAGCAGAAGTCAGTGACGTAGGCAACGCCATTTTAGACGGAGCAGATGCGATAATGCTTAGCGGCGAGACAGC
>JAFUTM010000082.1 GCA_017484235.1 Selenomonadaceae bacterium | reverse complement strand
TCATAATGGATATCCTGCAATCCACGTATAAATCCATTCCAGTCAGTTGAGCAGGTATTCTCGCGCGTTCGTGCAAAAGTAAATGGTATCTGATGAAGGTCTCGAACACCATCGTTGTCGTGAATGTGCAGAACTTTCAGCCGACTACCCAGTGAATTAATAAAAGTTTCAAAATCCAGACCAACTAAATTAGCGTGACCAGTATCAAAGCAGAAGCCCAAAACATCAGCCTGATACTTATCATTGATACGATCTATGCGTTCGGCAATACGATTAACTTTGCAGCACGGACCCTCAATTAAATGGCCGCCGATAGTGCTGTATAGATTTTCAACGCAGACGGTAATATTGTTTTCCTTCGCAAATGGCAGAATGGTTTCCAAAAATGACTCGGTGTAATTCCATTCTTCGGCCTCAGAACCAAGCTGACTCTCCATTTTGAATCCGTGAATGACAATATAACGGCACTCTAAATATTTACAGAGCTGCATACTCTTCATTGCGACGTTGCTACGCAGATATTCATTTATCGAATGTTTGCCGGCCGGCACGTACATTGGATAAGGCATATGCATTTGATGAATTGTTATATTGTTGGACTGTGCCGCCAGTTTATGCGGTTTAAAATAATCTTCAAGCTCGTCTATGGACTTGTCAAAGAAATCATTAATTTTGCCTTGATATATATCCTTATTTAACAGATAACCGTGCAAGCTGAAATCTACACAGGAGAAGCCCGCGTCGCTTATCATTTTAAAACCTTCAGCCGGATTTTTGTCACTTACCGCGTTTTGCGTCTGAACTCCAAGTTTGAGCATATTAATCACCTCAATTTAAATCCTGTCAAAATAAAATGTCGGCAGATATTCATCGTTAAAACGCTCAATCGGATTAGTGACGCCCATATCTCTTAGCTGAGTTTCAATTTCACGATAGTATATATTGCATATGAAAATGGCACAGTCTTCGGGCAGGTTCTTTAACTCGTCAGGTGGCTTTACATTAAGTCCACAAAACTCAGTGTTCCAAAGTTTTTTATTATTGTCGCACGTAAACAGCGGCGGATATTCTTTGCCATAGCACTTCATATAATTACGACACATATTGCCCGCGCCGAACAGCACGCGCGTTGAGTACTTCTTCATTGTAAGTTCAAGTTGAACCTGCCAAACTATATAATCAACAACAGTCTTTGCAAATGTCATAAGCTGTGGCCTGAGAAGCGGTGAAAATGCAGCGGCAGTGTCGGTCATTCTCAAAACCAGCAGACCGTCAAAATTAATGTCTCTAAGTCCGCGTATTAGGCTGAGCCAGTCAGTCCTTGAGCTGTATTTATAAACAGAAGTAAATGGCAGTGTCGATACATCATTATTACCGTCTCCGTCGCTGATGATTACCATTTTTAGGCGGCTGCCCAATGTCTTTGCAAAATCGTGCATATTCTGAGCACAAAGATTGCACGTTCCGACGTCCATTGAAAAGCCGAATCGCTCCTCTCCGACAGCGGTATTAAGTCGGTCAATCCATTCAGCAGCCTCATCTTCATCGGATAATAGACCGCGTACAAAGTGCCCGTTTATATTTTTAGGTTGATTTTCCAGTAATATCATCATATCGTATTCTTTGGCAATTTCAGCAAGTTTAACATAATAATGGTAATTGAACTGCCAGGCCTCAAAGCTGCCGATACCGCTTGTAATTGGACGAGTTACCAGATACTTGAAGCCCGCGTCACCTGCTAATTTAACTGCATTTTCGCCAAGTTTAATCAGAGTATCGCCAATGTATTCGTCAATTGTTACGTTGTTTGATATAAAGTTTATATAGCCGGCTGGCAAGTTAAGACCTTCTTTAGAGCTGGCTGTTAAGACTGGATTTATCACGCTGCTCAGCTCGTCGATATGGCTGAAAATCCAGTATGCATTTATTTTTTTATTATAATAATTCTCTTGTGTACGATTGGATTGTTTATAATCAAATACACATTGCGAGATGTTT
>JAFUTM010000081.1 GCA_017484235.1 Selenomonadaceae bacterium | reverse complement strand
TTATTTAAAATAACACACGCTAAAAAGCAGAGCTCCCAATTCGAGAACCCTGCTTTTTATTATTTAAGATATAAACATATTATATGCAGATTGCTTTCATCACTCCTTTGCATCAAATAGTTTTTCGTTTCATTAATTTGGTGGAATCAACGAAACTTTCTAACCGCATTGACGATTTGGTGGAATCGCCAATATCATAATGTGTGGCATATAATATTATTTATCTATTTACAAAACGTATTATAAACCATTATTTCAAAAAAATCTTTAGAAAAAGATGAAAATTAGATTAAAAATTTTTCCCATTTTCTAATCAAATTTTAATAAAACTCAATTTTTTGAATTTTTAAAATAGAACACAGCGGCCACAATAACGCAGATTATGATAAATATAATGCTTGCTTCGTGACCAACTTCTAATAAATATTTCCAGCCTTCGCCAAGACTCATTCCGGCAAATAAAATTAATGCCGTCCAGGGCAGTGAACCGATAAAAGTGTAAAATAGAAACGGCTTGATATTTACGTGAGCAAAACCAGCTGGCAATGAAATAAATGTCCTGACGACTGGCAGCATACGACTGAAAAATACAGCTTTAATACCATATTTGTCAAACCAGCGCTGCGCCATATCAACGTGCGATTTCTTAATAAAAAAATATTTGCCATACTTATCGACGAAGGCTCTGCCTTTGGTATGACCGATAGCATAAGCAAATATTGATCCAAGCATACCGCCAATCATTCCGGCCGTAAGCGCACCAGTAAAAGTCATTTTTTCTGCAAAAATTAAATATCCGGCGAATCCTAAAATTAATTCACTCGGAATTGGTATGCAGGCATTTTCCATTGCCATTAAAATTGCAACCGCAAAATATCCAAATTTGTCGATAAACGCCAAAAATGTCTGTGAAATTTGTTCCATAAATATCTCCAATACATTTTATTTTGTGCCTGCGTTTTTTATCAGATAAACTAAAAATTTTGATTTTCACCTGCCCGCCCACCCTGAAAATCAAAATTAATCAAACTAACTGACAATTAATAAATATGGCCTTATTGTTACTGAGGATTCGAATCTCCACGTTCATTATGACGACCGCGTTCAGGCATAATACTGTTAAAGTCAACGCCAAATTCTGTTGCAACGTCACTCCACTTATTATTTATCTTTTTCTTCGCAAGCACCTTTTTAACATCTTTATTCGCGGCTTTTGCAATTTTTCCTGCAATGACAATATCACGAGGATTGTAACCGTCGTTAATCAGATTGTTGACGACTTGCGTGTCAAGTCCGCTTTTCGTTGCTAGACGTTCGGTTCTTTCCTGTTCAAAAAATGACTTTACCTGTTCACGTGTAACGCCAAGTTGTTCGCCAACTTCACGCCAATCACTTTTCATTGCCATAACTTCTGCAAAGGATTTATTGCTGAGTTTAGCAAGCATTGCTGCAATTTGTATGTCGTGCATATTTTTATGATCTTTTAAAGCTTGAGCCACTTCACTCTCACTTACGTTGTAACGCGCAGCAATTTCTTTTGCAAATTTGGCAATCTGATCTTCCGTCAACTCTTGCCTAAATTGTCCAGGCTGACCGTGAGGACCATGTGAACCACGTGGACCGTGATGACCGCCATGAGGTCCACGATGATCAAATGGATGACCTGGCATTTGTGCACATTCTTCCATCATTTGCGGTGGATCATTTGGCTGTTCTGCCGCAAAGGCTTTGTACGTGCCAAGTCCACTTGCAAAAATCAAGGCACCACTCAACATTCCAACCAAAAACTTCTTTTTAAATTTCTTTTTAAAAGAATTCATTCTCATTTTTTACAACTTCTTTCTCTTTCGTAAATTAATTCAGCTCTTTCATTGAGCTTGAACGTTATTATAAGCTCAATTTATTTGAATGTCTTTAGAATAAGATTAAAATTTTTTTGTTGAAGATTAAAATTTATCAGCAGGATTTTTAATAATTACTGTAGAATTTACCATTAAATATTTTTATTTGGATTTTAGAATGTGGAGAGTGATTATTGATGGCAAATGAGCAGCTTGAGAAATTGATAAAAGATAAAATTGATGAAGCTTTAAAAAATACTGAACATCCAAAAAAGTTTTTTATTACTGAAAATGGCCGCGGCGTGGTAGACGGCGGCGACTTGTACAATGCACTTTTAAAAGATGTTCTCGAAGTTGTACAAACTGCACTGGTCGGTATTTTATCTGAAGTAACGGACAAATCAGATAAATCCGTTAAAGAAGCTGTTGTCGAGAACGCCGGAAAAGCTGTAAAACAGGTTTTAACTAAAACTAAGAAGTAATAAAATGTTGACATATTCACTAATTAAGTGTATGATTTATTAAGTCGGGACGTGGCGCAGTTTGGTAGCGCGCTTTCTTGGGGTGGAAGAGGTCGCAAGTTCAAATCTTGTCGTTCCGACCATATATTTTTGGACTCAAATAATTATATATATTTTTTTAAAGAAAAGTTTTTTATCTTGACTCAGCTATTAACTTCAAGATAAAAAATTTTTTAGTTTTACGAGGAGCGGCAAATGATAAAAGTTAAAATATGTGGAATAAAGACGCGAGAAGCTGCTGTTGAAGCAGATCAAAACGGTGCGGATTTCATTGGATTTATATTTTACAGAAAGAGTCATCGATATATAAATCCATTTAAAGCAGCCGAAATTGCTAGATCGGTTAAATGTAAAAAAGTTGGTGTATTCGTCGATGAAAACGTTGGTGTTATCAATGGAATTACAAGGCTTGTTGGTCTTGATTATGTTCAGCTTCACGGCAATGAAGACGCTAAATATGCCGCGAAGATTCACCGTGCACCGATTATTAAAGCGTGGCGTTATAATGATGAGCTTGATATGCGTGAAGTGAATAACTATCCTTGCGATATAATTTTATTGGACAGCTTTGTTAAAGATCGAGTCGGTGGTACGGGCAAGACTTTTGACTGGCATAAGGCTTCACTTGAAACGCGAAAACTTACTAAACCATTTTTAATTGCCGGCGGCATTTCCAGTAAAAATATCCGTGAAGTTATCGACATTTTCAGACCTTACGGAGTGGATTTATCTGGTTCCTTAGAAATTAATGGCAACAAGTCGGCAAATAAGATTCGTGAATTCCTGGAATTGGTACACACTCGATGAAATCAATAAGTTATAATGATGTTGTTATATTCTGGCAAAATAAGAATATATCATCAGTAAGTGACTTGGAAGCGGCTATAAATGGTAAAATAATTTCATTAGCTTATCATTCAGGTAAGATTGAAAACAGTGCCATAACCTACAATGATACTCGTGAAATTTTTGAACACGACAGTGTTATTCAATATACCGGTGATTTACGCACTATTTTTGAGATTAGAAACGCCAAAGATGCATTTATTGAATTGTTGAACGCTTTTGGCAACAAATTGACATTGGACAAGAAGCTCATCTGTTTGTTTCACGAGCAACTGACAAAAAATACTTATGATAAGATCAGATGGAACGCCGGTGAGCGACCTGGCTCTTTTAAAAAGCACGATTACGTTGTCGGCAGAGAAGAAGTTGGCACATTACCTCAAGATGTTGATATTGAAATTGATGAACTTCTATATGAATTGCATTGTGTAAAAGATACAGACGTTATAAAAGCGGCGGCATATTTTCACGATAAATTTGAAAATATCCATCCATTTTCCGATGGCAATGGCAGAACCGGCAGGCTCGCTTTAAATTATTTTTTATTGATTCACAACTATCCACCAGTTATAATTCACGAACAAGATCGAAATGAATATTTTGAGGCACTGGAAATTTGGGATTGTCAACAGGATATCCTGCCTATGGAAAACTTCTTAAAAGGTCAGACAATCAAGACCTGGCTAAAAACAATAAATGCTTTTAAGAAGGAGGCGACATTATGAGCTTTAATAATAAACTTTATAAAATGATTGTGGCATCAGCCTTAGTCAGTGGTCTAACATTTGTGCCAATCGTTTATACGTTTGACGTTGATTGTGGATTACAAATGGTATCTTCTATTGCTTACGCTGAAGTTAGAGAATTCACCGGTCTTGGTGAAAAAACATTGAATATTAATAATTGTATGGAAGACTCTGAATTTGCGGCAGATTATAATGATAGGTATCCGTCCTTAGAGGAAGATGATGAAAAACGCATTTTTATTATGCAGTGTACTATCAGATTTGCCATGGAGCACGCAGAAGAAAACCTTAAAAATAAAGTTTTTGATTTTATTAAATCTCGAAATAAATATCTCACCGAAAATGAAATATTTGAAATAATAGATAATAATATTAATTGGACTATGTATAATAAATCAGACGAATTAACACAGCCATTCGAAGATACGTATAGATGTCGTTATGTAATTATAATAAATGTCGATACTGATCTATTAGACAGATATATAAATGAACACTATCCTCAAGCTAATCAAAATAAACCAAGCGTTCAATCGTCTAATAATATTCAAGAATTAACTGCTACTGGTGAATATAGGTATGGCGAACGAGAATCTGAAGCCGAAGCTGAAGAAATTGCACGTTCAAAAGCTATGCGTAGAATTATAGAACAGGCAGGCGTTTTTGTTGAAAGTTACACTACAGTGAATAATTTCAAAGTTACGCAAGACCAGATAAATACTGCGGCACGCGCTGTGATTAAGATTATCTCTGATGAATCAACATTTGATCATCAGAATCACATTTGTAGAGTGACCATAAAAGCTACGGTTGACACTGACAGCATAGGCAAATACTTAAATAATCATTGAGGAGAATTTATATTTAAATGAGAAATATTTTATCAGAAATCGTTGATAATAAAAAAAGTATCGTCTCGGCGGCTAAACAACAAATGCCTTTAGACGAAATAAAATCTAAAATTAACTGCGGCCATTTCCGAATGTCACAGACTGTAAAAAAAAGTGAATGGTCACTGATTGCTGAGTGTAAATTACAATCACCGGCAAAAGGGCGGCTTA
>JAFUTM010000080.1 GCA_017484235.1 Selenomonadaceae bacterium | reverse complement strand
TGCTTGGCGGTGCAGGTGCGGATACGCTCATCAGTGGCAGTGGAAATGACACTTTGACTGGTGGTGCCGGTAAAGATGTATTTATTTACGAATCAGGCAACGACATTATCACGGACTATAAGACCTCGCAGAAAGATGAAATTGTTTTAACGAACGGCACTGTTGATTCGGTTTCCGTCAAGGGCAGCAATGTCATCTTTACCATTGGCGACGGTCAATTAACTGTTAAGAGTGGTAAGTCGCAAACGATTACAATCACGGACGCGGACGGCAATACTAACTCGCAGAAGTACACTAAATCATCCTCATATGAGGAACGCAACTTTATTGAGGACGACTATTGGTTTTCAGAAGACGATAACTTTGTCGCAAGCAGCTCAGAAATGTCCGACTTAATGTCAACTCCATTAACCACAACCACTCTGAGCGATTACACCAACTTTGATATTACAAAAGCAGTAAATGAATCAAATTTCTTAAATACACAAGATATTAAAGTTTATGCTAATAAAGATAATTAAAATATAAATTTTAGGAGAATAAATTAATTATTGGACAGCTCAATGAATTCGTTAAGTTTTTGTTGAGCTTTTCCATTTGCAATTAATTCTTTTGCCATTTCCAATCCATCTTTTATTGTTTCCGCCTTGCCGCCGATATATATTCCGGCCGCCGCATTCAAAAGAACAATATCAGTCTTCGCACCAGCCGCACCGCTTAAAATTTCGCGTGTGACTCTCGCGTTGTCTGCAGGTGTGCCGCCGACAATATCTTTTTTGTCCGCGTAAGTAAGGCCAAAATCCTCTGGATTAATCACGTAGCGTTGATATGTGCCGTCTTTTAGTTCACATACGCTGGTTGGTGCACTAATGGATATTTCGTCCATCTTGTCCTGACCGTATATAACCATTCCACGTTTAACGCCCAAACTTGTCAGCACCTTTGCCAGAAGTTCTAATAAATATTCATCATATACACCTAAAATCATCAACTGAGGATACGCCGGATTCGTCAATGGACCTAAAATATTAAATACTGTACGAATACCCAATTCTTTGCGTATAGATCCAACGTATTTCATTGAAGTATGGTATTTTTGTGCAAAGAAGAAGCATATTCCAATATTCTTTAAAAGATCAACGCATTTATCCGGTTCAAGGTCAATATTTATGCCAAGTGCTTCAAGGCAGTCTGCTGCACCACTCTTTGATGACGCCGCACGATTGCCGTGTTTTGCCACTTTCACTCCGGCAGCCGCAATTATAAATGAAGCTGTCGTCGATATGTTTATAGAACCTGAATGATCTCCGCCAGTGCCGACAATCTCCAGCACGTCACCTACACCAGTCATGTCAACTTTCAATGCATGTTCTCTCATTGCCGCCGCACTGCCAGTTATTTCATCAATGGTTTCAGCTTTTGCACTTTTAGTCGACAACGCAGCTAAATAAGCGGCATTTTGTACAGCCGATGTCTCTCCACTCATTATTTCATTCATTACGCTATATGCTTCTCTGTAAGTTAAGTCGTCTTTGCTGACGACTTTTTTAATTGCTTCTTTTATCATAGTAAATAACAATCTCCTTTATTGTGAAAATACAACTTGCATTTTAACACAAAATTCTGATTATGGCAATAAATAAAATGGTAGCAAATAATATATTCTTATGTTATAATGATAAAAAATTGATTTTGGAGGACTATTATAATGAATTTAAAAAAGATTGCTAAAAAAATTTGCGCGGCAGTTACCGCAGGTATTATTGGATTTACGTTTGCATATTCGCCAGTATTAACACCAACAGTAGCAGAGGCGGCTGCAAAGGGTAAAGCTGAACAGGCATTGGAAGAGTACATGTCTTCTCATTCGCTAAAGGAACTCAATACCACTTCAGAAGGTCAGCTGGCAATTTATAATTATATGAGAGAAAAATATGGCGTGAGTAGCGATCCAAATAAAACTGCACGTCTGAACTCTATGATGACAGAGCTGACAAATGCAGTTGCCGCTGTTGATCCAACGATACACGACCTGCCATATGTTTATTTCGTAAATACAGATAAATCTTTCAATGCGTTCTGTTCATTTGCACACGTTATGTCTGTAAATTCTGGTGCTTTTGATTTAGTTGCTAATGATGATGAACTGGCAGCAGTAATTGGTCACGAAATGGGTCACGGCCAAAAAGAACACGCATACAAGGGCAATAAGAAGGCTCAACAAAAGGT
>JAFUTM010000079.1 GCA_017484235.1 Selenomonadaceae bacterium | reverse complement strand
GATTCGACTGTACGTACGCCAGGTGTAATTTCTGAGAGTTTAACTTTTATGAAATGATTTTCGCGAACTGCAGTCACGTTTTGAAGTTGTGGATTATCCTTAATAGCGGCGACTTTCTGTTGGAAGTCTTCATCATTGCGAACGCCATTGCTGTAGTCTGCAATTATTATGTATTCTGGATCAGCCGCAACGACACTTTCCCAGCTGGTCGCTGCCCAAGTTTTGTCGACGCCGGCACCTTCCATAACATTTTCAGCACCAATGAGTTTTAAAATATTCGTTGTGTAGCCTTTAAATGCAGTAAATGGCTGGCCATCGCTTGAGTCATAAATAAAAACTTTTTTCTTCGGTAGATTACTGATTTTGCCCTGTATGGACTCAAGCATATTTTTCTGAGCGTCAATCCAAATTTGTGCATCTTCCCTAACATCAAATATTTCACCTAATTTTATCATATCCTCAAAGACAGTATTGAGGTCTGCGTCAAGTTTCTGCATAGATGAAGGCACAAAGATCGGCACGTTTTGCGCGGTGATGCGTTCTGCCGGAATGCCGCGCTTAGTGAACGCAACTTCCCAGCCGGTTGCAAAGTCTGGATTCTCAGCCATAAAAACTTCGTAAGACGGCCATTTATCGGATAATACCTTAACTTTGTCGTAAAATTCCTGCAATGGTGGATAAATATCTTCTTCTTTCATCGCTGTGCCAACCATTTTATCATCAAGGCCAAGAGCCAGAAGCATTTCCGTTGTCGCCTGAGACATTGAGATTGCTCGCGTTGGTGCCTTGTCAACAGATTTATTAACTTCTTGCCCATCAAGCGTTTCTGTCCAAGATACCGGATATTTTTCATTAACCGGTGCCGCTGCCTGCTGCTCTTCTCCACAACCGGCAAGCGCGAACGCAAATGTTAAAGCGGACACTCCAATTATAATTTTTTTCGTTAAAAGTTTACTAAGTTTCACAATAAAACCTCCAATTATTAATATATTTTGGAAAACCAAATTTATTGCATTGCTCATATGCCTCATATTAATAATTGATATATATGCGATTGTTATGCTCAAACTTCACGAAAGGAACGCCAAAGACACTTTCCAACATATCCGCCTGCATAATATCGCGTGTGTTTCCTTGTTTAAAGACTTGCCCATCAACCATTATTACAGCGTCGTCACAATATTGGACTGCTAGTGATAAATCGTGCAGCACCACAATTACAGTCTTGCCGTAACTACGCAGCGTCTCCATAAGTGCAACTTTGTATTTAACATCAAGATGATTAGTTGGCTCGTCCATAAGTATAAGTTCTGGTTCCTGCGCCAGAGCTTTAGCAATCATTACACGCTGAATCTCACCGCCGGACATCTGACTTAACCTTCGCGTTGCCATATTTTCAATTCCGACTCGTTTCATAGAGTCTTGCGCAATACGGCGATCCTCTTTAGTATAATCACAAAACTGCTTCTTATAAGGAAAACGTCCCATAATTACCACGTCTTCAACTTTAAAATCAGCATTTATCTTTTGCTGCTGAGGTAGGACAGATACTTGAAATGAATAGTCGCGAGCTGATATATCGTTGACATCTTTTCCACGAAAGAAGACGGTGTTGGCACTTTTACGAGTTTTACTTAAAAATGACATTAACGTACTCTTACCGCTGCCGTTTGGTCCAATAATCGCAGTGATTTTGCCTTCTGTGAATTGTGCAGTAACGTCGTTTAGAATCTGCTTTTTATTGACCGAGTAAGATAAATTTTTGACTTCCATAATATATTTCATATTACATTGATTTTTCAAAACGAAAGTGATATGCATCAATTGGATTAGATATATCAATTTCATTATGATTCTTTTCAAGATGATGTGGATTAAAAAATTCTACAATATGAAATCCACATTTGTTGATATAAAAATGTATATTCCGTTTATCAAAATATGGAGTAAAAGTTTCCCAAGTTTTCGTCTCAGGATAAAGTGACTCGATCATTTTCCACGCAGCATAACCTATACCTTTACTGTGGCAGTCAATATTCACAAAAAATAACGATAACTCATTTCTGTTAGTCTCTTCGTCTATAACAACTACTATTCCGCCTATAATTTGGCTTTCGTGAACGATATTATAAGTTACGGCACCAGGAGCATTGAAGGATTTAACAACATCTTCTCTGGGAATAATTTCTTCATCAGTTGGTCCAAACTCATCAACAAAAGATTTTTTAAAGGCAGCTTGAATATTAATAATAAATTGTTCTTTTTCATAGTCTTTTGTTTTTTGCAATAAAATTTTTTTCATAATGACCTCAAGAATCTTTATATTGTCGATTAATGATTTGCATAAATATTGGCGCACCGAGACAAGCTGTCAATATTCCGATTGGTGCTTCTTCCGGCTTAAACATACTGCGTGCAAATAAATCTGCCCAGACCATAACAAATGCGCCAATTAGAGTTGTGAACCATAACATAACGGCGTGTCGCGATTCACCAATAAAACGCGCTATGTGAGGTATAACTAAGCCGATAAATCCAATAATGCCGGCAATTGATACAATTATCGCAATCGCTATTGAGGAGATTAAAACAATCATCTGCTGCATTCGTTCAATTGACAAGCCGAGATGCTGAGCGTCCTCTCTGCCCAATAGAATTAGGTCAAGTTCGTGCCGGAATAACCAGATAAATAACATCAATAAAATTAAGACGAATGAAGCGATTGGAACCATAGACCACTGTATACCGCTAAAGCTGCCCATAAGCCAAAACATTGCGCTTCGGACTTGTGCCTCGTTTTTAGAGCCGTAGATTTCAAGCATTGTGAAAGCTGAGAATAAGGCCGAAATACCCATTCCAATCAAAACCAATTTAACTGGGCTGCTGCTTGTTCCGGCAAGCCGCACAACAATAACAGTTGCAAGTGCCGCGCCAAGAAATGCGCCGACATATACACCGTATGGAGCGAAAAACTGTGCCATACCAGTAACGATACAAAAGACTGCGCCCATTCCAGCGCCAGAGGAGACACCTAATATATAAGGATCCGCCAGATAATTCTGTGAGACCGTCTGCATAAGCAGCCCTGTCAATGATAGAATAGCTCCACTTATCGCTGCAAATAAAATGCGCGGAACACGAATATCAAAAATAATCATTTCCGTTGAAGAATCCGTCACTTGGCCTTCCATAACGGAAAGGATAACACCAACGACCTTTTCCAACTCAATATCGACCGAACCGAATCCTATTGCAATCAGCATACTCATTAACAACAGCACTGTTATCAGAGCAGCCCTAAGATATAAATTTTTTGTGCTCATATATAAAATGTGATAAAGTATTGCAAATATCTTAAATATAGAAGTGTTTATTATTACTTATTTTAACACGGACTGTATGGCGTTTTTCATCAGCTCGATCTGCGTTAAAAGCCGTGCATCAACACCGCCGTTCGGTGTCTCAATAACGCAATCACCAGGCTGTAAACTCTCATCTGACACTACTTCCAATATGGCAGTGCCGTCCGTCAGCATTGACTGAAACTCGCCTTTTGCCATAAGTATCATATCGTAACTGTCCGGTGTAACGTGAACTTTGACTTCTTTCTGATCGCGGACATTTTTTATTGCCTCACGTACAACCGGCAGTACAACCTGTGGTACATCAAGAAAGTGTTGCGGCAAAATTTTCTCAATTGCCATCATCACAATATTGGCAATATCCTGTTCAGCGCGAACAAAATAATCTGCCGTTGCCGCTTTGGCATCGTTGAGCGTTTTTTCGGCTTTAGCATTAGCTTGCTTTATCTGATCAGAGAGTTCTTTTTTTGCAGCTTCAACGCCTTCTTTGTGACCGTCTTTATAGCCTTCGTCGTGACCTGACTTTACGGATTGAACTTTCATTTCGTCAGCTTCAGCTCGTGCGTTGTCCAGAATTTGTTTGCCCTCATTTTTCGCAGCCTGTATTATTATTTCAGCTTCAGTGTTAGCATCTTTGAGTTTTTGAATCGCACGCTGTTCTTTTGCCGCAATTTCTGCCAGCATAGTCTTTAGCGTTTCTTCGTCAAATCCAGAATCTTCTTCTGCTTCTTCACTGTCTGCATTGTGATGTTTTTCTGCT
>JAFUTM010000078.1 GCA_017484235.1 Selenomonadaceae bacterium | reverse complement strand
GTTTTTCAAATCCGCATATACATTGCCGCAATTGTAGTAAACATTTGCATAATTTGGATTTATTTGAAGTATCTCAGTATATTTAGCAATTGCTCCACTATAATTTTGTTGATAATAGAGTTGGTTGCCTTCTTTAAATTTTTGATTTAGCAGAAACTCATTATCAGCCTGTTCATATTCAGCTTGTATCGCCGTGCGTTCCGAGTCAGTTGTCGCAGTCTCAGCACGTTTGCGTAAATCCTTAATTTTGCGGTCATTTTCAGCAGCCGCCTGTACCGCTGCATTATTTTGATTAACAATATTTGCGCGTATTTGAGCGTCACGATTCAGCCAAGCTCTGACTTCCGCGTTATCAATATTGACTTTAACTGTCGCTTTCCATACGATGATTGTAACCGTATTAGAAAGTTGATTCAATGTCTTATCATACTTCACGTCGCCGACGACTTCGTAACTGTTGCTCATAATAGCAGAAATTTCATCATTAGACAAGTTGCCGTTTATAGATTGAGCATATGTCTGCAGGTAGACGCCTGCCTGTTCGGTTGCATTTTTTATTGCGTTTTGATACGCACGTTGTTTAGCTATTTCTTGTGATTCATACTGATTGGAATAATCTTCTCCAACGCCAGTGTACATTCTAACTTCAGCGTGTGCAACAGAAATCAATGGCATCGCCAAATTAATATTAGGCGAATAAAATGCTGGTACCATTATCAAGCCGCCACACATTACTGACATAATTATTGCTTGCTTTACTATTCGACTCAAATACATAAATACCACCTCAATAATAAAAAATTATATTAACAATGATTATAACCTGTTTACACTTTTTGTCAGTCAACATTATTACGTACATTTGTAAACAAATTATTAATAAATAAAAAATGCGCCTTATATTTTTTATGGCGCGAAAAGATAATTATTCATTTTCCTGTTGGACACCAAAACTTGCGCCCGTTGCCTGTGCATTGTAGGCCTGCGGCTGGGCATAAACTGGTTGCGAAGGCTGTTGATTCATCTGTGATTTTGCCTGCAGCAGAATTTGACGCGCCTGCTCTAATCCAGCCTGTGCCTGCTGAACACCTTGAAATGTATTGGTTACGTGTGCAATTAATTGATCGAATACCTGGTTAGCATAACGATCTGCATTGTCTTGCAGCTCACGTGCATTTTGTTTAGTGCGTTCAATTATTTCTTGTTCCTGTTGCTGCGCCTGATGCAGGACCGCTTGAGATTTTTCTCTAGCTTTAATTACAAGATCATTTTCATCAATTAATCGTTCAGCCGTCTGCTTCGCCTGATTGACGATGTTACTTGCCTCCTGTTGAGCAACTTGTATTATATTGTCGCGCTCTTTCATTATTTCTTCGGCGCGTTCCAGTTCCATAGGTAAATCTTGCCGCAATTCTTCAACCAAATGAATTAAATCGTTTTCTTCGATAATAACCTTTTCAGTTAATGGTAAATGTGACGCACTCGCCACTAAATTTTCTATTTGATTCAATGTATCTCGTACAGCCAAACTGCTCACTCCAATTCAATGTGTAATTTATTATAGATTGCCTGTTCAACGCAATCGGGCACAAGCCCTTTGACGGAGCCGTTAAATTTTGCCAGTTCTTTTATACCAGATGAACTTACAAATAAAAATTCTGGTGCCGTCAATAAAAAGATAGTATCTATTTCAGGTGCCAAGTGTTTTATCATATGTGCTTCGTTGACCTCATACGCAAAATCTGCCGTTGATCTTAAACCGCGCACAATCGTTTTAAGATT
Source organism: Selenomonadaceae bacterium (assembly GCA_017484235.1). GTDB lineage: Bacteria > Bacillota > Negativicutes > Selenomonadales > Selenomonadaceae > Quinella. The sequence continues at coordinate 1,920 of JAFUTM010000078.1, read as the reverse complement.
ATGATTCCGCATATAATCAGTTACCAGTCCACTAAAACAGTCGACTTTGAGATTTTTTATATGTCCGGTTGATTTTTTCAAAAACTCCACGCGCTGCTCAGTAGAAAAGAAATACTGCTTCTTATTATTAACAAAAATACATACGATAAGTTCATCAAACATTGCTGCCGCTCGTTCAAATATATTTATATGTCCGTTCGTCACCGGATCAAAACTTCCTGTACAAACCGCTCGTCTCATTCAGTTATACTCCTCATTATATTAAATATTGGTTTTCAGTTTAAACATCTCAACACAGGTCGTGTGACCGTATTTTATTTGCCGCAGAAGCTCAAGATTATTTAATTTATCTTCAAAGGATTCATCTGCGCCGTGTTCAATAATTAAAATGCCGTTATCAGATAACAGATTTAACTTGTCAATTAAAGTCAAAGTATTTTGCCACAGACCTTTATTATAAGGTGGATCACAAAAAATTATATCAAACTGACGATTATTAATTGCCAGCTTATTGATAATTTTAATGACATCGCCACGAATTATTTCGGAATTTTTGTCAAAATGTGCACGCAAGACGTTATCTTTAATAATCTGCGAAGTCTCATTGTCTATGAATACGGAATGGACTGCACCGCGTGACAATGATTCAATGCCCAACGCACCGGTTCCGGCAAACAAGTCAAGCACTACCTTATTATCAAAATCAACCAATCCATTTAGTATATTAAAAACGGATTCTTTGATTCGATCCGCAGTCGGTCGCGTTGACAAGCCTTTGGGCGTCTTTAGTTTGAGTCCTTTTGCTTTACCAGTAATTACTCTCATAATAATTGTATTTTAACACAATAACATCAAAATTTGCAACTTTAATTAAAATAATGTATTTGTAACTATTTTACAAATCTGCTATAATATGATAATCTTATTGAGGATAAATTACAATATTAATAAAATAAAAATTTTCCATTGCAATAAAAATAACTCTACTTACAACCGTTAAGCCGTAAATAGAGTTATCTGATGATAAGATTAACTTTTAGCTGCGCTTAGCAATAAGTTCAATTTCGTTGTTTTCTTCGTCGACTATTACACTTGCATAGCAGAGGTCGCCAGTCGTGCGGGCACCGCTCACAACGTGATAGCCGTCTTGCTGAAGACGTTTAGTGGTATCATCAACGTCTTTACGATCTCCAACTTCAATAGCAATGTGATGATAGCCGGTGCGATATTGTTCTTTTGCTGCATCAACCATTTGCGGACGCTGCATAATTTCAAGATGAGAGCCATCATCAAATGTCAAAAAGTAGGAGCTGAAACCTGTTCTGAAGTTGTGATACTTTTCACCGGTTGTGGCGTTAAAATACTTGATGAAGAAATCGCGAGCTCTTTCCATGTCATTAACATACATTGCAATGTGTTCAATTCTCATTTCGTTCACTCTCCTAAAAATTTTTTAATACAACTTATCTCTTTTGATGATATATTACTATAAAATTTTAATATCAGTTATAATAAAAGCATTGTTTTATGCTTCAAAAATGTTGAAAACTTTTGGAGAACGAAAATGTATAAATCTATATCGCAAGTTACAACTAATTCCGACGGTCAGGAAATCAGAAATCACGGCACTTTAGATTATCCGGTCGGTTGTTATTTTAACGATATGAGCAAAGCCATTGTCATTTGGCACTGGCACGAAGAACTGGAGTTAATTTTTGTCACTAAAGGCGTCGTTAAAGTTGGTGCCGGTCAAATAGAAGAAACTCTCCGAGAAGGTGACGGCTGCTTTATTAATTCTGATGTGACTCACTCTGTTTGGAGAATTGAATCGCAAGACGGAATAATAAATTCTATTGTATTCCATCCAAAATTGATTGGCGGCCGCCACAGCATTTATTGGAAAAAATATATTCAGCCGCT
>JAFUTM010000077.1 GCA_017484235.1 Selenomonadaceae bacterium | reverse complement strand
TGACCACATCTTTAAGAGTGATACTGCCGCTGCCGATTGTCAAAACAACGTTGTTGCCTTTAACGGCAGAATTACTTATCACTGTGTTTGAGTCCGCAAACTTAATGACCTCACCGGCGTGATAATCCTCAATAACATCGTTGCCGTCGCCATCCGCATAAACAATCGTGCGGTCGTAAATAAGCGTACTTGTGACTGTGCTGGTACCGATTTCATCAGCATCGTTAGTAACCCAAGTCGACACGGTCACGTACGTATTAGTTTTTGAATCCAGATAGCTCGTGACTGTCGCATTGCGATAATCGTCATTTGTTATTTTTGTATAACTATTAGGCATATTAATGAACTTATTGCGAATTGTGTCGTTACCTTTGCCGCCAAGAACCAGGACATTAGCATTGCCTGTATCACTATCGTTGCTTTCGTTCCAAGTAGAACCGCCTACAACTTGAATCAAATCATTATCTGCACCGCCGTCAACTGTGCTGTTGGTAATGGAACTCGCAAAAATCGTATCCTTACCCGCTCCACCGATTATATTGAGACCGTCGCCGCCTACATCAAGATAATCATCAGCGGCTCCACCGTCTACCGTCATCTCATTGTCATATCCGTAAACATCGATATAATCGGCATTGTCTGTGCCCTTAGTAAGATATTCAGTATAACCATTTGAATTTACGCTAACATTATCGTTGAACGCCACGCCATTTACATACTTTGTATATTCGTAGCCGCCACCTGTCTTAGCCGTTCTAACCGACAACTTAGACATATGGTCAAGATTCTTTATAAAAGAATCAATATTCTTAAACGTAATGGAGCCTTTGCCGATTGTAAGTGTATGGTCGCTCGTCCTTGTGTTTATTGCATATTTAGAGATTGTCGTGCCCGCCGCAAGTTTAAGCGTAATACCTTTATAATAATCGCCGCCGTACATCGACACGACATCTGCACCGTCACCGTTCGCGTATTGAATGACCCCACTGCTGAGGTTAATAGTATCATTGCCCTTGCCACCGATCAAGGAATTGTTGCCGCCACCATCATTAATTAGATCGTTGCCGGCTCCACCACTAATCGAAACAGCTTCACCGCTATAAGGACTATAAGGATTATTATTATTAATTGTGTCGTTGCCGTCTCCTGCATCTATCGTGACCTTATTAGTAGTGTTAGTGATAGAGTCAGCACCACTCGTGCCCGTCACCACCGTGTTTTTGGTCGAGTTTGTAATTACATTAAAATCTGCCATAACGAACCACTCCTTTAGTGTTCAACGAAAAAAATACAACGATTATAATAAAAAAAGACCATATTTTGGTATTCAGTATTATTATAACTCACCCCCCCCCCCTCCCCCTATTTGTCAAGACTTTTCTAAAAAATATATAATTTATAATAAAAAAACGCCGACCATAATTATCGACGTTTAAATGTGTTTGATAAATTTTAATGAAGTTATGAATTGGAATCGGGCATCAGCATAGACAATAAATATTTCGCAGGCACACCGGTTATTACTGGCATTGGATTGCTTGTATCGACGAGACCGTCAGCCTTCGCTTGTGCAGCTTTAACTTCCGCCTTGTGATTACTAAGTTGCTGCAGCTGATATAAATTGTCAAACATCTCCTGCTCCATTTCAAGCAGCTTTTTCGAGCGTTTGTGCCGCTGCGTCCAGAAGTCCTCAGCGGTGTTGTCTAAAGGAGTGTGAGGTCGAGCACTATGAGAATAGCCGCGATACTCTTCTTTAGTCGCGCCAAATTGATGAACACAAATGCTTGCAGAATTTTTAACTATTCCATAAAGATAATTGCGAGCCGACAAATTTTTTTGTACAGTTTCAATCACCCAAGCTTCATACTCAGAATCAGCCTTCATCGCAGCAAAGCCAGCGTCCGATATGACAACCGTTTCGGAGTCCTGATAGCGTGTGGCGTCTCTGATTAAGGATTGCAATCTGTTGTTGATGTAGTCTTTGTATTCGTCCATAGTCATCTCAGCAGTTGACTTATTTTCGGCATTAATCTGCGCCTTTGCCGACTGCAACATCTCCTCATAAGAGCCGTAGTCAGCCGAAAGATTATCACTGACGGCCTTAATTTTATTATTCAAGCCAGTCAAAATATTGCCGACCAGATCAATAGGTGTGCTGTTCAAATGAATCATATTGTTATTGTTCATACTTCTCACCACCAAAAATAATTAATAATGCTTAATTAAAACACCTCGAACTCCAAAAATCGCGAACGTGATGTGAGCGCAACCCGAGCGCGACTGAGCGTGATGCGAAGTCAGCGAGGTGGGTCTTTGCTTCTTTCTGCCCACTCAGAAAGAAGATGTAACTTAAAAAATGTAACTTAGCAACAAACTTCAACTTATAAATAATTAAAAGGAACTCAAATTAGAAAAAATCTTTTGACGAAGCTGAGTATAATTGGCATTAAGCTGCGACTCAATTTTAAATCGTTCAGCCTGCATTGAAAAGATATTTCCCCAAACAGAGGATTTTGACCTTGACTTAGACTTTGTACCAAATAGAGTGCTTGAGTTGTAAATACCATCTAAAAAATCATTCAGCTTACTAAAGTTTTTAACCCAAGACTGCTCATTGTAGTCAGACTTGTTCGCACCAAAACTAAGAATATAATATGAACCACCAAAACCCATAGCTGCCAACTGATTCTTCGCCTGACGACTAGCAGAAATTTTATTTAATACCCATTGCTCATAGTCCGAATCAGTTATCATCTTTTTCCAGCCCGCATCCGAAATCTGAATCACCTCATCATCAGCAAACCGACTCGAATCAAAACTGAGCTTTTTTATCTCTCCGGCGATGTATGCCTTGTATTCGTCAAGTGTCATATCGGTAGTCGGCTTATTTTGAGCCTCATTGCTATCAACGCTGCCGTTAATCTCCTGCTGCATTAGTTTCAAGGTCTCAGCATATGACATATTATCATTAATATTAAGTTTCGCCGCCCGATTCTGCACATTCTGCAGAGTATTCATAATAAAATCCGAAATATTAAATCCAGTTATTCCATTTGAATAGATTGTGCTGCTCATTGAGTTACTCGTGTAAATGGTGTTATTAATCATTGTATCACGTCCTCACATAAAATCACCGTCAAATATGCTAATAAATGGCTCCATCTTAACTTTGTCGGAGAGCGGATCGTGGACGGGCACCATATGCGGTTTCTTGATGTTCCGCTCAACGATTTTGCCGCCTTTTTTAGTCACGATCTCAACAGAGCCGTCCGGCAGATACCTCTTAGTGGTAACAAGACCGTCGGGCAAATTATCTGTATTATTTGCAAATACGGAGTTTGCATCATAAGCCGTCATCATTGATTTCATCTTTTGAGTTACATTATTATCAAAATTAACGGCTTGCACCTTATTACCAACAATATCAAAAGTTGCGGCAGCCGATTCCATAGTCGTTGTATCGTCTTGTACTGTTGAGTTGACACTTTTTTGATAAATGAGTTCAGTCTCAGACATATGATTCAAGTTTATCACGGAATTATTTATATTACCAATAATCGTTGACATATAATCAACCCTTCCAATTATTCTTTAAAATAATTATCGACATTTATAAAAAAAAACTTAAAACAGGCGGAAAAAATATGATATAATAAATGGGCATTTTGAGTATTGGAGGTGATAATTATGTTTAGAGGTATGAGACGAAGTAAACAGCAGCTAAATGATGAGGCGACTGTAAAGATTTTAAACGAAGCGACTAACGGCGTGCTGGCACTTGACGGAGAGGAGGGCTATACTTATGCAGTGCCGCTGAGTTTTGCATATTCCAACGGCAAGATATACTTTCACTCAGCTTTAAGCGGCCATAAGCTTGACGCAATCAGGAACAATGATAAGGTATCCTTCTGTGTCGTAGGACAGGATACGATTGTTCAGGAGACCTTCACGACACATTATAAGAGCGCGATTGCATTTGGTCGAATCCGAATAATTGAAGACGACAGCGATCCTGAGAAACGACGCGGACTGGAACTGTTGGCGGACAAATATTCACCTGAAGTGAGTTTGGAAAAACGCGAAAAAGTGATTGACCGGCAGATTAAAGCACTCGTG
>JAFUTM010000076.1 GCA_017484235.1 Selenomonadaceae bacterium | reverse complement strand
TTCACCGCTAAAAATCCAGAAATAGACTTTATGAGCGCAATTGGTTACGGTGCCATAATGGGCTTGCTGAAAAATTACGAGGTAATAAATCCGTTTGTCAGTGCAACAAATGATTCGCTTAACCGATTAAAACCTGGCTTCGAAGCACCGGTCTGTATCGTAACTTCACTCGACCACAGTCCTAAAATTCCAAGTCGTAACAGAACGATTTTAGCTGGTCTCATTCGTGATTTACAAAATCCAATGGCAACGAGATTTGAGCTTCGTGCGACTAATCCTTACAGTAATACATACCTCGTTATCGCTGCCGTTTATAGTGCAATTCTCGACGGCATCAAAATGGCAGTCAATCACTCTACGGAAGAGCTGCTTGCCGAACTCAGCAAACAAGCTGGCGATGAAGGTTTCTATCTTGAAAAAGATCGTGCCTATCGCAGTGAGGAAGATGTCTTTGAAGATTACACTGCAGAAGAACGTGATAAATTATTTGGCGCACCACCAGCAACTGTATGGGAAAATATGCAGGCTTTTGATAAATATCCAGATAAAGTCAGTATAATAACTTCCGGCGGTGCTCTTTGTGAACAGATCATAAATGCATTTAAGTCGGGCGCATTATTAAGGTGGAAAACGGAGCTCATCGCAAGGATTTTACCAGAAATGCGTAATATCGTTCGCAAAACTAAAAAGATTGAATCGGAATTTCGTACAGACCAAGATTCATATAATTGGAATAAAATTAAAACGTTACGCACTCTTCTTGCCAAAGATTCCATTGATGAAAAGTCACTCTTTACTCAATTGATTAATGCGCTTAATTCGGGCGATTATGCAGCTGCATCAAGTATTCAAGTCGATATTTACAGTAAAATGGAAGAATTAAAATTGCTTTATGATTCATACGAGAAGAATATGATTTAAACTTACTTGCATAAAAAACCACAATATAAAAAGATTCTTTACAATGATTATTATATTAATCGTTTAATAAAGAATCTTTTTTATATATTAACTATAGATTTCACTTGGCGGCATTGACAAATTTTTTATAATAAAATACATACTGTTGAGCAATGCCGGCGTTGTGTTCAAAATCAGCAAAATAATTATGCCCGCCAAAATCTTCATTAATAGCACGCTCAATCCAAACATCAATAGGCACACTGTCGACGCGATGATATGAGAACAATGCAACACAATTTGCCACCTTATCACCAACACCACGAATCCTTTTAAGTTCTTCTATTAAAGCTTCATCTTTAGCTCGTTTAAGTTCTTCGAGGTGAACGACGCCTTCAGATATTTTTTCGATTGCATTTCTGATATATTCAGCCCGATAGCCAAGCGCACAAGTTGAGAGTGCCATCATAGAGGCAGACTTCAGCTCATCAAAAGTCGGAAAAGAATTTACAGTTTCATAAATTGATTTAATCGGCTTACCAAATTTTTCTGCAATACGTTCCACCGAGACCGTAATAGACGGAATGGATTTACGTTGTGAAATAATAAAACTTATCAATGTTTCAAATGGCTCCTGGCGCAGAATACGAATACCCTTTCCATAATCAGCAGCCATTTTAAAATAATCACTGGCGGCAGAGATTTCGCGTCGAATCTTTCCATAATCAGTAGCGAGATCAAAATAATTTACCCAAATATTAGCCCATTCATAATCGTCACAGGATACATCAAAAACACATTCGTCAAGCTTCTTTATATAAACAACGTGATTTTTTGTAATAAATCGATAAATGCCGTTTGTAATCTCTTTAGCACGGAAGCACTGACCACAGTGCGCAATCTTTTCAAGATCAAAGTCATCTTCAATACGTATCTTCATATTACACCTCTTAATCAACAAATTAGTTTATCATTTTGAAATAAATTTAAACGCAGATTTAACAATTTTATCCGGGACATCGGGAACAACACTGACTTTGCCAATAGAATCCATTAACACCCAATTTATTTTGCCATTTATAGTCTTCTTGTCTCTAAAAATAGATTTAAACATGTGCTCAACATCGCAATTATCAACACGTGAGACCATACCTAATTTATCAATTAAATTCTGCAGATGCTCAAATGATGTATTGTCAATTTTACCGAGTTCTTTACTGATATAAGCTGCACCTATCATACCTACTGCAACTGCTTCACCGTGAGTGTAACGGGTATAACCGCTCGCTTCTTCTATAGCGTGCGCCATAGTATGTCCAAAATTTAAAATTCTGCGAAGACCGCCTTCTCTTTCATCACGGCTCACAACGTCAGCTTTTATTTCACAGGAACGGGCAATTACGTGTTCCATAATGTCAGATTCAAGTGCAAGAATCTGATAGGCATTGTCTTCAATATATTTAAAAAGTTCCGCATCGCTGATAACGCCATACTTTACAATTTCACCAAGACCAGAGGCAATTTCACGAGACATTAAAGTTTTTAAAAAATCTAAATCAATAAATACGCTCTTCGGCTGATAGAAGGCGCCAATTAAATTTTTACCGAGTTTATGATTGACCGCAACTTTACCGCCTACGCTTGAGTCAACCTGTGCAAGTAAAGTAGTTGGAATTTGAACAAACGGCACGCCGCGCAAATAAGTTGCGGCAATAAATCCTGTTAAATCACCAACTACGCCGCCGCCGAGTGCAAAAATTGCCGACTTTCGATCAAGTCCAAATTCAATTGCAGCTGTATAGATTTTTTCAGCTTCACTCAAACTTTTACTTGTCTCACCAGCCGGAATTACAACGAGTTTTACATCAAGTCCAGCATCTTTCAAAACAGATAAAACGTCTTTGCAGAATATCTTTTCGACATTATTATCAGTAACAAGCATTGCTTTTTTTGAAAAATTCGCATTTATGATAAATTGTTTCAGCTCATTTTTCAATTTATTTCCAATTATAATATTATAACTATTCTTGCCAAGTTCAACTTTAATTTTACGCATAATTATACCTCATCTTTTAAATAATAACATATATCGTTAATTATTTGCATTGGCGACCAATCAGTTGTATCCACTTTATAATCAGCCTGATCATAAAATTCACGACGCTCATTAATTAGCTTTTCAATAGCCATACGTCTGTCACCATCAGTTTGATGTCTATCATCAAGAACAGGGCGTTCTCCTTTTTGCGCGGTTCGATTTAATATTTCATCAACACTGGCAGTAAGACATATAATAATGCCATTTTGTTTTAAAAGGCGTACGTTTTCAGCATCTTTAACTGTACCGCCGCCAGTAGCTATAACTATGCCGCGTCGTTGAGATACATCTTTTACCGCCTGTCGTTCTAATTCGCGAAAATGAGCTTCACCATAATTTTTGAATATATCAGGTATTTTCATTTTAGCGTCAGTTTCAATTTTATTATCCAAATCAATAAAAGCACAGCCTAGCTTTACAGCAAGCAGTTTACCTATGCTCGTCTTGCCTGTGCCCATAAATCCTATAAGTACTACATTACTTTTCAACTTATACCACCACCAAAATAATTATTAATTCGTAATTCGTAATTCAAAAATCCGCGAGCCGGACGCGAGGCCTTGTGAGCGCTAAGTCACGTGATGTGACTTTAGCGAGGCGTGTTTCTGCTTCTCTTTGCACGCTCAAAGAGAAGTCTCAAATATAAGAAAATGTAACTTAGCCATTAATATAAACATCAGCCAACATACAATAAATAAATATATACAAAAAATATCAACGCATCAATTCGTTAAACTTTTCCTTATAAAAATCGGCAAAAATTTTTGTCAGCTCATCAACAATCTCTTGACGATTGCCTTCGTGGAGAATTTCAATAAAACTCCAGCGATCTATCAAAACAGCCGCAGCGTGACCAATAGTATCAATCGCACACTGACTACTGTCATTTGGCGCAATGAGTACAATGGCCGTCTTCACCACTTCACCGGAATAGTCAAAACCTTTTCCAAGCCGAATTATGCCAATTGTAAGTGCATTTACATAATCCGTCTTACAGTGCAGAAGAATCATATGATGACCACTAAACAAAGTGCTGCCCTTGCCCTCACGACGGATAAGCGCATCGGCAATATTTTTAGCATTTATTGGAGATGAGCTTACAAGCTGACCAGCTGCTTCACACGCGGCCGTAATGTCATTTACATCTGCATACGAAAAAAAGCAGTTCGATAATAAATCTAATATCGCCTGCGAATATTCATTCATTTTACTAAGTGCTTCTAAAAATGATAGTTTTGGTTCTATTTCAACTGCGCTGCTTAAGAATTTTTCATTTTGAATTGCCAATTCAGCTTCTATCTTAGCACAATCTTCACGAGATAAAGCAGCACCTACCACTACCACTTTGCAATGAGCGTTCATTATTGGTACAGTAGATATTACAAATTCAAAATCCATTGAAGCAATATAATTTTCATTTATGCTCAAAATTGGTATCTGATCTACAATTTTTAAGTTTGGAAATTTTTTGCGCAGACGACTCGCCAGTAATCGGCTTGTGCCCATTCCTGTCGGACAGGCAACCACTACTCGATGCACTGAATTTAAAAAAGGTTCACTATCGGCAATTGCTGCACCAAGATGCATTGCGATATAAGCAATCTCGGACTCCGGTAAAGTTTGACCAACATATGCTTCTAACTCACCTACACATTTAGTCGTCAATTCCATTAACTCAGGATAATGCTGTTTCATTTCAGAAAGCAGAGGATTTCTTATATCCATATTCATTTTTAACCGACTTATTGAAGGAGCCAAATGATTTACAAGACCTGCTAATAAATTTTGATTTTTGTTAATTGCGCGTCCTGTTTCTTTTGCTGCGGCTTTCATTATAGAACGTGCAATTTGCACAAGTCTAAAGTCGTCCATCATTGAGAGACTGCCCAAACTATCCGACGAATAGCGATTTCTTGCACCCAAAATATGCATCGTGATATATGCCATTTCATTTTCTGGAATTTTTATATCAAACAGTTGTTCCAACTTATTTGTCAATTTAGAAACCGCTGTATATTCTCGTTTATTTTGAATGGATTTTATTATTTCATCGTCAACTTTTATTGTCTCATTATTTTTTATACGTTCGATAGTCAGCGAAACGTGAACGACAAGCCCAATAAAAGCATTATCTGAAAATTGGTATCCGAGTTCACTTTCAAGTGTATGAATTTCTTTATCAAGTTTGTTCCAAACATTTTCATCAATTAAATTAAGCAAAAAATTTGAAGTTTGAACCATTCGTTCATCTGTTTTAACATTAAGATTATATTGTGCTAAATTTAAAAGTTCACTTTCGCCTATATGCTCATATATATATTTAACAATTGCGCGTCTGAAATCACGTTCACTACCCAACAAGCTGATTCCAAGTCCAGGTTTTCTCAAAAGTCGCAGTCCACGTTCTTGAAACCAGGGTTCCAATTTATCTAAATCAGAGCTGATTGTCGAATCCGTAACTTGTAATGATGAAGACAATGAAAATAATTTTATAGGTTCACGACTTAGTAATAATGTGCTGGTTATAACGGACAGTCGTTCTTTAGGTGAATATTCCCTTTTATATATTGAGCT
>JAFUTM010000075.1 GCA_017484235.1 Selenomonadaceae bacterium | reverse complement strand
GTCAATAATATTGATCGTCAATTTCCAAATGGTATTCACAAAGTAAAAAATACAATTGGAAATAGATTATATCATTTGACCAGTGCAAAAGTCTGGATAGATAACAGCCGCAAAGCATATGGAACAGCTAAACGAAAAGATCAGTTGTATATTCAAACTTGGCACGCAATGATTGAATTTAAACCAGTTGGAAAATTCAGAGGCAAATTATTCCCTAAGATTGCACATTTGGTAAGTGAGTATGATTCTAATTTAGCTGATTATGTTATTTCTAACTCCGAATGGTGTACAAATATATATCCTGAAATGCTGCTTTATAATGGTGACGTTTTAAAGACTGGTTCTCCACGCTGCGATATTTTTTTAGATGAACGAAAAACGGCAATCTATAAACGTATTAGGCAAGATTACAATATACCGCAAGAGGCTAATATTGTAATGTATGCACCAACGTTTCGTGGAGGCAGTCAAAAAGTCAGCCGTCAAGTTTTCGTTGAAACACCTACATTGAATTTTGATAAATTATTGCAATCTTTAAAGAAAAAATTTGGCGGCGATTGGTATGTATTTTTTAGACTGCATCCTCAGTTGGCAGCTCAAATGAAAAATATGCCTTTATCTGAGGTGGCAGAAAATATTATAGATGTCAGTCAAGCTGATGATATGAATGAACTGTTAGCTGCAACTGATGTTTTAATCACAGATTATTCAAGTGCAGCATTTGATGCAATTATTATTCCGATACCTGTATTTTTGTATTGTAACGACCTGAAAGATTATGAATCGGATCGTGGCAAATTAATGTTGAATCTTAGAAAATTATTTTTTCCATTGGCTGAAACAAACGACGAACTTGCAAAAAATATTCAAATGTTCGACTTGCAAAAATATCTTAATGATGCTAATAAATTTAATGCAGAAAATGGTGTTTTGGAAGATGGCAAAGCCAGTTCAAGAATTGCTGATGTAATTGATAATTTTATCAACGAGTCATAAACAGTTCAGCACTGATTTTTAAATTGCGGTTTACCTTCTACATCATTACAAGTCATTCGGCATTTTGGAAAATTTGAACAACCCCAAAATATACCATTGCGCCCATTTCGTCTGACAAGGTGACCTTTTTTACATAACGGACAGGCACTACCTTCATCTGTCGCGTCGTTTGTTTTATTGATTGTTTTATTTACCGGTTTATTGTTATATGTTTTTTTCACTTTAGGCAGCTCTTCCACTTCAGTTGGTTCAGCTGCTTTAATTTTGCAGTACTGTGCCTTGCTGCAGAGTTCACTGGTAAATTTAATTTGTCCATTCAAAAAATCATCAAGCGTGCCCTCTCCTTCAGACATTGAATGAAGCCTGTCTTCCCAAACAGCAGTGGCATCAGGATATGTCATCTCATCGGGCAGCGCGTCTACCAAGAGATATGCTTGATCCGTAGGTTTTAAAGTTTTTGCCTTGCCCATTGTAATTAAAAATCGCCGCTTAATTAAGTCGTCTATTATCGTCGCCCGCGTTGCTTCTGTTCCAATGCCGTAGACATCTTTAAGCTGCTTTTTTGCGTCTACTGATTTTACATATTTGTGTATATCTTTCATACCTTGAATGAGAGTTGCCGGTGTAAATCGTGAAGGTGGTTTTGTCTTCTTCTTTAAAATGCCGCCTTTTTGATATTCAACGGCATCGCCTTTTTTCATCTTTGGTATCGTCGTTTCCAATTCATCTTCATCAGATTTAATTGTCTGTTGATTCGCGTACATCTCACGCCAGCCAAGTTGTTTAGCCACTTTGCCTTTTGTGACAAATAATTCATCTTTATAATTTACATTGACCGTCGTTTCATCATACACAAACTCTGGATAAAATTGTGCCATATACTGACGCGCTATCAATAAATAAATGTTGCGTTCAAAGTCCGTCAGCGATTCAATATTTGCCTGTTTAGTAGTTGGAATAATTGCGTGATGTGCCGTGATTTTTTTGTCGTTCCACGCGCGGCTTCTTTTCTTAACATCAGCTTTTGATACCCATTCGGAGAATTTTTTGTTGTTCACTTTTTGAAGATTGCCCAAAATTTTAGCTGCGTCTTTATGTTGGTTAGGCGGCAAATATGAACAGTCAGAACGCGGATACGTTGTCAGCTTCTTTTCGTAAAGTGATTGAGCCGTGTCTAGTACCTGCTGCGGCGCATATCCAAGCTGCTTTCCTGCCATAACCTGAAGTGCTGATAATGAAAATGGCAGCGGCTGTAATTCTTTCTTTTCAGCGGTTTCATATAAAGTTATTTTTCCATTATGCGGTGTAGCTTTAAATATTTTTAGCATTTCATCTGCGACGGATTTATTGATTAGTCGGCCTTCTTTATCGAATGCCGTATCACTTAGTTTATTGCCCTTATCGTCTAAAGTCTCACGTTTAGTCGTTTTTAACTTATCACTTGGTTTCCATTGCGCGGTAAAAACGCCATTTTTATGTTGAAACTCTGCACGTATAAGATAGTAATCAACGGGCTTGAAGTTTTCGATTTCTCGTTCACGTCGAACGACAAGCGCAAGTGTCGGTGTCTTAACTCGACCAATCGGCAGCAATAATTTTTGATGGCCGGCTCGTCGTGCCGCTAATGTATACGCCCTTGAAAGATTCATTCCAATCAGCCAATCTGCCCGCGCACGTGCCAGCGCAGACTGCTTTAAATTATAAAAATCTTTATTATCACGCAGATCACTGTTCGCCTGTTTAATGCTGCGTTCGTCCAGCGCGTTTAACAAAATTCGTTTGACAGGTTTTTTATTGCCCACATAGTCGAGCACCTCATCAACGAGGAGCTGACCTTCTCGGTCTGGATCGCCAGCGTGTATAATTTCATCGGCTTCTTTTATCAGTTTCTTCACTATGTAAAATTGTTGGCTTGCCTTTTTGTCTATTACCATTTTCCATTCGTTCGGCACTATAGGCAAATCATCTGCCCGCCAAAATTTATATCGTTCGTCGTATTCGTCTGGCTCAGCCTGCCTAAGCACGTGTCCATAAAGCCAAGTTACCACACCTTCACTCGTCGCAATGTAGCCCTTGCCGCTTGTATCGTGTGGTTCTTTTAAGCAATGTGCAATTTCACGACCCATACTCGGCTTTTCTGCTATATATAATCTCATTTATTCATCGTCTCCTGTTGCACGTTTCAGATAAATATTATAAATGATTATAACACTTTTTTGATTAGAAATAAATATTATTGTAGCATTATGAAATAAATAATGATATAATGACAAATGTGTAACGAAAAATCTTATTTTCATTATTAGTTATTAGGAATTAAGAAATT
>JAFUTM010000074.1 GCA_017484235.1 Selenomonadaceae bacterium | reverse complement strand
CGGTACTATAGCCCCAGTAGTTCATCAATGTGCCGCCGTTGCCGTCGTCACGTGCGCCCTCAAACTCATCAAACTCAAAGATTGGCAAAAGTTCAATCGCAGTGATTCCCAACTCTTTCAGATATGGAATCTTCTCACGCAATCCGGCATAAGTGCCTTTAAACTTTACGCCCGAAGATTCATCTTTTGTAAATCCTCTGACGTGTGCCTCATAAATGATCAGCTCATTGTGAGGCGTCTTGAGTGGCATATCGCCTTCCCAATCAAAGTCGTCAAGCACAACTTTTGAACGATACTGGAACTCATTCGACCAATCAGGCTTTTTGCCCCAAACATCTCTGCCGCTCACAAGTTTGGCATAAGGATCAAGCAGCGTCTTAGTTTTATCGAATGTAAGACCGCGATGAAAGTCATATTCACCGTCGATTCGGAAGCCGTATTCTAAATTCTCGTAGTCGAGATCAAAGACAGTCATCGAAAAGACGCTGCCGATTCGGTAACTCTCAGGATAAGGAATCACGGCAAACGGTTCCTTTTCGTGTGAGTGATAAAGTACCAATTCACAGGATTTTGCACCACTTGAATAAACCGAAAAGTTCACTCCGCCAGGTACAATCTGAGTGCCGTTGGTTAAAAACAGACCAGGACGAACCTTGAAACCATTAATGGTGTCAGTTGGGTGTAAATCAATTCGCATTGCCAAATATTTCAACTCCTTTTTATTTAATAATTAAGCTCTAATATTGAATCCAAAGTTGCTGATATGATTATCCTTTACTGACATAACTTCTCTTTTCAGCAGGGATTTTATTCCATTCAACTGAATTTATTGAAATATTATTTTTCAGTGAATACGCTGCTGCAATTCCTGCCGCTTCGCCGATACTCATGCAAGTTGGTTGAATCCTCATTGACGCTTGCAAAATGAAACTGGCACTTATGCAGCGACCGGTTACAATTAAATTTGAAATTTTTTCTGTGATAAGTGCGCGGTAAGGAATTTCATAAAATCCACCTTTTGGCAATTTTTCCGAAACTTTTTCGCCGTGAGCATCAATAAACCAAGCAGTACGACAAACAGCATCAGGAAAACGACTTTGATTGTAGTAATCGTCTTCAACCATATAATATTTGCCTTTGATTCTCCAAGATTCCCTCGCACCGAGCATTGTCGCTTCACGGCTGATATAAGCATTTTCAAATCCCGGCAAATGCTTAACTAAATAGTTAGCCATGTTCCTCATCATTTTTCTGCCATAAGTTACGGCTTTGCTGTATTCAATTGGATCTGTTGATTTAAACTTAACAGGAATCTCTGGAAAGTTGCAGGACATTACGCCGTTTTTACCGATAATCGAATAGGCCTGCATGTATTCTGCTTCTTCTTGAGAGATTTCGCCGCTTTCAACGCCTTGAGCCATTAAATCTTCCAATTTGTAACGCTGAGTTCTGTGCATCGCCTCAGCAATTTCAAAATATGGTGGCTTACTTTTGCACCAGTCCTCTTTTAATTCAATTGCAACATACTGATAAAGTTTTTCAATGTCGATTCCACCCATTTCAAATCGAAAACTCAGCGGTTGATTGTTTCCTGTTTTTTCATAGCCGCGCTCATAATCAACTCCGACATTTCGAGATAAGTATGCGTCGCCTGTCGAATCAATAAAAATTTTGGATTTTATTGCTGCAAGTCCGGCTATTGTTTGAACTATGCACGCAGAAATGTTTTTATTTGAACTAATCGCATCAACCAAAACAGTTTCATATAAAATATTTACGCCGCTTTCTTCGCACATTTCATCGTAAATCAAGCTCAAAACTTCTGGATTGTGCCAAGTCTGCTGAGTTACTCCGTCAAATGGCTCAATTCCTTTTTCGCGAAGATGATTCTTAATTTCTGCAACGTAAGGAGTATCGCTATCAGGTGCATGAGTATCCATAAACGGATAAACACATCCTAAAACTGCAAGTCCGCCGAGTGCAATTCCACGCTCAATCAAAACAACTTTTGCGCCGTTTCTTGCTGCAGAAATTGCCGCCGCTGTTCCGCTGGGACCACCGCCGCAAACACAAACATCAACATCGTAGAGCACAGGAATATTTTTCCCTGCATACTTTATTTTTTCACCGGAGTTTATATTTGCTGCTTCAACTTTTTCAATGTCGATTGTATTGCTTAAAACTGCGCCGGCTGTCGTCAATCCTGCAATTTTAAAAAAGTCTCTTCGAGAAATTGGTATCAAAAAATTTTTCTCCAATTCCGTATTCCTCATTGTAATTCTTTTTCTGCTTCGGCAATTGTCGGTACACAATTCAACATGTGAATGAAGCCAGTCATCTCCAACACATCAACCACTTCATCAGTTGCTGCCGCATAAATCACTTTTGTACCTTTTGTTTTCGCAGTTTTGGCAATCACAATAAGCGCACGAAGCCCTGAACTCGAAACATAATCACACTTTGCCATTGAAACAATCATCGGCTTGTTGTCCAAAAGATTTATAATTTCATCACGAGCCTGATCTGAACCTAAAACATCAAGCCTGCCTTCAATAGCGACAATTTTAATGTTATCATCGCGTTCAACCGTTACATTCATAAATACATCTCCTTCAACACATTTATTCTATTTTTACAGATTTTTAAAATAAACTTCTTTATCAATGAGATTTTCACGACAAGCTAAAATAGCAGTATCCGCAATATCACCGACAACATTGACAGTCACCCTCATCAGAGCGCAAATTGGATCTATACCTAACACTACAGTTGCAGCCTCAATCGGTATTCCAAGTGCAACACAGGTCGTCGCCAAAACTACAAAAGCTGCGCCCGAAACGCCAGGTGCGCCGACGGATAGAGCAACTACCGTTACGAGAATTGTCATTAAAATATCAAAATTTATTTCAATTCCATACATCTTCGCCATCATTATGGCGGCAGTCGTCAAATAAAAGCAGCCGCCGTCCATGTTGACAGTCGCACCGATTGGAATCGAAAATGACGACAATCTTGGTGATATTCCGAGTTTTTCAGTGCAAAATTTCATTGTAAATGGCATTGTCACATTTGATGAACTTGTCGACATCGGAATTGCAATGAACGAAGGCAACTTTTTAAAGAATGGTACAGGCGAAATTTTACCAATGACAATCATCAGCACAGCGTAAACCGCCAACATTATAAGACTGCCGATTAATTGTCCTAATATCATTCTGCCGAGCATAAACATTGACTCTGAACCAACGTTAAGCATTAGCGACGCCATTGAGATAAAAGCGATGAGCGGTATAAACTCAACTATCATAATAATCATCTTGAGGGCAAATGTATTCATTGCCTCAATAAATTCATTAAGAATTTTTACTTTGTCGCCGATTTTGTTTATGCAGATACCAAAAACGATAGCGACGAAAATAATCTGCAGCATTTCGCCTTTGACTATAGGATCAATTAAGTTTTTAGGAATTAAACCGACCAATATAGTCAGTGGCGTAATAGACTGCGACTGAAAGGTAGAATCAGCAGCTGAGCTGTCAATAGTACCAAATTGCGGCACATCTCCTAAAAACACAACATAACCTATAACAAGACTCAAACTCGCGGCAATGAGCGTAGTTAAGCCGTACAATCCAATTAACTTTCCACCGATCCTGCCAACGTCTGAAGCATTCGTAATGCTGGTGATTCCACTAATTACGCTGAAAAAAACTACCGGTGCTATCATCATGTTGAGTGCATTTAAAAACATCGTGCGAATACTGCCGATAATAGTTTTATCAAACATAGTGATTAAATCCGGCGTCAACATTTCTTTCATCACTGCGCCGCAAATTATTCCGCCGACCATTCCAATTAATGTATAATAAATCTGCTTGTTGTCAGCGTCTTTCACTCGAATTATGACTATGTTTTTACCATTCTTGCGAGTATAGCTCATTTTTGAGCGATTCGCCTTTAAAATCAGCGTGCGGTAATAATCATCATCTTCTTCATCATAATCGGTGACTTCGACAAGTGGATTGTATTCTTCGCCAGATGATTCCATACGCAGACTCAAATCACCAAATCGTTTGCTTATTCTTATTTCTACTGTTTCAGTCTTGCCGATTTCCGTCATTCTCATAAATGTTTCTTCGACAAGTAATTCAGCTCGAAATATTTCCTTTTTTGTTGCTTTCGTCTGTGTTAATTTCTCGTGAAGTTGTTTTACCGTTTCTGAAAAGTTACTTTTGTTAAGTACAAAAACTTCTTTACCCTGCATTTATTACTCCTTTAAAGTTTTAGTTCTTTATAAGTCTCAGGTGAGAGATTCTGCAAATAATCAATTATTATTACACAATCCGTTTTAACATTTTTCATTACAAACAGCATTTTATCTTCTGGAATTGATATACCGCCATCGGTATATGGCTTAAACGTTCCGAAACAATGAAGAAAAATAGCTGACCCTTTGCCTACTGTACACTCCTCGTTATAACTGATATTCAGCGCATAATTATAATAAAGAGCATAATCAATCAGATGTTCGCTGTTTTCTTTATTAAGGTTTGGATAATCACGAACGTCAACGAAAGTATTGTAACCCATACCAGGATTTTGGTCGCCTGACCAGTAATGATTTTCGTTTACCTTCGTATATTCAAACACAGTGCCAGGATTCTTCTTAATTCCAAATGCCTTATTAAAATGGAACACGCCAATCGGAGTCATTCCGTCGCCTTCTTTAGTTTTGCCGAGTCCATTTTTACCGATAAATCCAGGTGTTGTCATAATCTGCTGCCAATTTCCATTTGCGTCTTTCTCGTGCATTGATACCCAAGCTGTTGTCTTACCGATTCCTGCTACAATAACCATTTGCGTTGCATTTTTCGCAGCTTCAAGATTTTTAACCCATTGCGGTGACATTTCTTTCGCAGAAACTGTAGCACACAACATCATCACCAACATACAAAGCATAAGGATTGTTTTTTTCATTATAAAATTAATCCTTTCTTCCCATTAATTCAACTTTGAGTGTCATTTTCAGCCCTGCGTATATCTTCACGCATATCATTTGCCAAATTTAAATTCTGGAAATTATTTTTTTCAGGCAAATACATTGAAAAATTGTCAGTCTTGTCAAATTGAACCTTACCTGATTTTATATTCATCTGCAAAACGTGTCCGCCAAATTTTTTGTCACTTGAAATGAAATGGAAATGCCAGCCGACACTATTCAAGCTGCTCATAAAATGCGGACAGTACAATCCAACAATAGTACCGCTGATATTTTCCCGCTCAATTTCAGTCTGATTCTCTAATGCTTTTACAAGCGTAGGATAAGGTTTTTGTTGTCCATTCTCACTGCGAACGAGAATTTTATTAAAATTAGCCTCAATCTTAATCATGTAGAAACTATTTTCGCCATACTTTGCAACAATTTCATTCAATTTATTCTCTAATTCTGATTTATCAGCAATATTTTTTAGTTTGAGAGAGAAATCATTATCAAAAAAAGTTACATTTGAAAATGGCACTGTCTCTGCATCATCAACGACATTTATTTTGCAATCAGCATTGGCACGATAAACAACGCCGTCCAGCACAATCATTTCACCATTCAGACCGTCAAAAGTGCCTATTCCTGTATCACCAAGAGTTTTAAGTTTTTTGACAGTTATGCTGCCGTCAAAATAACCGAGTGCAAGTGATTGCAGAAGTGCAACTTGATTAATTGTCTCATTCTTAATAGGAGCTGCAAAACTTGTTGACGTTGAAGTTGCGACAATAAAACTCATCAAAGCTGTAGAAATAAATTTTTTCATATGTCTTTCCCCCTAAACTTATAATTTTATATTTTAGATTTTTAATACTGTTCGATTTTCGCCGCCTATTAATATATAACTTTTGTACGGCATATTAGACGCTACTTGTGATACCACATACATTCTAAAGCTTCTTGGTGTTTCATCTTCATTTGTTATATCCACCAATTCGCCGTTATCACGTACGATTAATTCAATGTAATCCTTTTCTTTGGTGATTGTTATTTCTACGTTAAACGCCTTGTTGGTTGCTCTTTCTACTGCGTCAAGTCCTAATTCTTCAATGAAGAACTGTATTTTATGGAGTACTTTTGTATCGAGATTCCAAGACGATAAATCTTGTTCCAATTTGTAAACAAGGTCCATTACATCTTGTTGTGACGCCCAAATATCATAAGAGACCTGCCGCGACATTCTGTCTTCTTCCAATAATAGAAGCCCTTTTAATTTTTCATCACTGTTTTTACTGATTATGTGAATCATAAATAAATTAATCGGAAATTCTAACAAAATGCCAAGTCCAAGACCAAGCCAGACACCATTTAAACCGAAAATGCCGCCGCAGATATAAACGCAGACTACCGGAAACATAAACAGCAGCAAGAATTGCAACGTTATAGACATAAACTTTCTTTCAATGTAAAGATAGTAAAATGCGTATGTCATCGTAACGAATAGTGCAATCAAAAATATACTGTAAATTCTAATTGCATCAACTGCTAAGTCAAATGTCGCCGGCTCGTTTATTCCAAAGGCCAATGCAACCTTACCGGCAAAAATAATCAGAATCGCCGCCATGAGCACGCCTTCAGCAATAGCAGCTTTTATGCAGAGATTCATAACTTTTTTAATGCCATAAACATTCTTTTCGCCGAGATAAAGACAGCCCATTGATTGTATAACGTCGTCGAGACCATAGAATATTGCAACAGCGAGATTGATAATCGTGTTAATCATCGCAAATATCGCGATTATACTTTCATCGAAGTTTGCAATTAAATATGAAGTTACGACAAATGGCAGAAGCGTCAAGAACAATTCCGGTATTGCTACGCATATGCTCAAGCTGAAGACCTGACGCAGCTTTGAAAAGTTTAGATAGAATTTATATTTGAGCGGACAGTCTTTTGTAAATAGATAACTTGCCTCAATCAATAGCGCAAGAGCCAGACTTATCGTCGTCGCAAGGCTTATTCCAAATAAACCAAACGTGCTGCAAAGTATAATTTCAAGTGCAATTCCGGCAATTACCTTGACAGCCGACGCAATTAAATTTCGTTTTTCCTGTCCTTCAATGAGTAACAAAGGCATTAAAAACAGCTCAACGAAAGCTATTATTGGACGAATCATCACACCTGCATAATAGGCGTCAGCGTAAGTCATTAAATCCGCTGAAACGTCCCAATAAGATAGGATTTGAACTCTGAAGACAACAAACAACACCGTCAAAACAAAACCAACTGCAACCGCAAGTGTCATTGCTTGACTGTAAAGTCGATTTATTTCTTCTTCGTCACCTTTGCCGCCTGCATATGAAATCAGTGCAAATGTGCCGGCAGCTATCATTTCGCCGATAAACTGCAAAAATGGAATGACCGGCGCAACTAAGGCTATCGCCGCGACAGCTTCTTCGCCTATCATATTTCCAGCAATTATACATTCTGACAGAACGAGCAGATATGACGTCGCCATTGAGAAGGTTGCTGCCGTTAAGATAGATTTAAATCGTTCTGATATTACAGATGTTTTCAATTAATCATCTTCCTTACATCATCTCCATAAATTGTTATCCAATCATTATGCATAGAAATTGAAGTCCAACCATTTTCTTCAGCGAGTTTTCTACACTTTTCAGCTTTAGAAATATCTCCAAAATCACGCTCAACATCATCACACAAAACAAAGAACACTGCACTTTTATATTTATTGCCATTAATTGTGTAATTCAACATACTCAAATCGCCGCTGGAATTTCCAAATGCCAAAACCGGTTGTTTGCCAATTTCTCTATAAATTGCGGAGACTTTATTCATCTTAAGATTTTTTATAACAAATTCGCCGCGAGTCAAATAATCATTTTCGTTATAATCATAATCTAAGCCGTCAGTATCGCCTTGATTTTTCGCATAAATCTTTATATCTGTTCCGATAATTTGATTTTCAGGAATCTCAACAGCATTTCTAAGCAAAACTCTGATAAGTTGACGTTCACTGCCTGAAACAACATAAACTTTGAAATCATTTTTTTGCAAATATTTTATAACTTCGACCATCGGCAAATAAAAAGCCTCGCCCCATTTTAAATTCGTAAGTCCGTCAACAGGCATTTTCATAAAATTTTCGACATAAGAAGTATATTCTGGATAAGTCATTCCTTCAAAAACTGCCGCTTGATGAGGTGCGCTGCTGCCGAGTTTATCGCCAGGATTTTTACTTGTGATAAATCTTTTGAGGGAACTTGCAAAATTTTTTTCTTCTTGAGACGGATTATAATTTTCGTCATAAAGTACGCGATGAATATACAACATTCCGTCAAAATAATACGGCGCAGTTTCACAAAGAAAGGTTCCGTCCATATCAAAAACGGCAATCCTGTCCTCAACTGGAATATAGTTTTTGCTGCGTTTATTAGTCACGTCTCTAACATAATCAATCAACTTTTGTTTAGCAACAGAATCTTTTGTCCAGTAATTGAATTTGCCGGACCTTGACACTCTGATTGCCGCTATCTCATCGCGAGTTGCTGCCTGTGTCTGTGTGATGAAGGAAACGCTTAATGTCAACACTCCAGCCATTATAGCTGCTACAATTTTTTTCATAATAATATTTATCATCTCACGTCTTTGACATACTCATCGACGGATAAACATCGCCATCAATCACAGCGTCTATAATACTTGGACGACCAGCCGCCTGTTCTTTCAGAGCTTCAGTAAATGCCGCCTCAAATTCTGCGCCATTATGAACCTGCCAGCCCTTAGCACCGCAAGCCTCAGCATATTTAACATAATCAGGATTTTTAATATCCATAAAAGCTTGTTCGCCCCAGTTGTTGAGCAAGAATTTTTTAATAACATTAAATTCACTGTTGTTAAAGATGATGTGAATAGTCGGAATGTGATTCTTGACGCAGGTGAGCAGCTCAAAGCCCGCCATAAGATAATCACCGTCGCCGCAACCGCAAATTACAGGACGATTAGGATTAGCACACGCCACACCGATTGAGCCGTTGACGTGGCTTGCCATAGGTCCGAAACTGCCAGGATTTTGATATACTTGATTCTTTGTTAGATTTAGATAGCCGCTCAACCACAGCATATGCATACCAGCGTCGCCCATTATAACTGCATTTTCCGGCAGGTGCTTACTGATCAGCTGAGTGAGATATGCAGGGTGAAGTTTGCCATTGCTCATCTCCGGTACCTGCTCATAGTGGTGCTTATTAATAATCGCTAAACCGTCTCCAAGCGGCTGTACATTATTCTTTTCCAGATAAGTCACAAGACTTTCCAGTGCAGGCTTGGCATCACTGATAAGACGATAATCGGCACGATACACTTTGTCAATCTCGTGACGGTCAATATTGATGTGCAGAAGTTTCTTGCCGTCCATAAGTTTCGGATTGAAAGCGAAAGTCGCATTCTCAGCAAAAGAATTACCGACTGCAATTATCATCTTTGATTCGTGGAAGTAGTCATTTGCACCAACATCGCCACTTGTGCCGACAATGCCCGTAGATAGCGGATTGTCCTCACTAATATAGCCCTTCGCGTCCATTGTGCTGACAAATGGAATTTTCCAAGTATTGATGAGCTTTTCCAAAACTTCTTTGCTGTCGGAGCGAATATTGCCGTAGCCGACCATTAACAGAGGTTTATTCTCCGTCTTGAAATTTTCAACAAAGCCCTTGCAGAATTGCTCAGTTTGACTTGCACCTGCAATAATTTTTGGCACAGAAATTTCAATTGAACGATAATAAGGCACCTCAGCCGCGCCAATATCCTTTGGAATGTGGAGATGAACAGGACCTGGACGACCTTCAAAAGCAGTGTAGATGAGCTCCTCAAGGACAGGAATAATATCCTTAGGATATTCAAGTACTACTGATTTTTTGGTGGTTGCGGCAAACATAGCCTGAGAATCAGGCGTTCTGGAAAGTCCGCTGGTCTCGTTGAGTGCGCCCTTGCCGCGCGTCCAGCGTGAAGGATAGCCGCTTATCGCAAGCATCGGAATTGAATCGGAATAAGCAACCGCCAATCCACTGAAAAGATTGAAGGCACCTGGACCGCCCGTCGCAAAACAGACGCCTAACTTTTTGGAAAACATTCCATAACCCGCCGCCATAAATGAAGCCGCCTGTTCATTTTGGATAATCACCGTCTTAATTTTGTCGCTCTTATTGAGTGCTAAAAGCATTGAGCCATTGACTTGACCGGAACCGCCGAACACGTGATCAACGCCGATTTCCTCCAGCACTTTAACTATAGTCTGATAAACGTCCATACAAAAAATCGCCACCTTAAATAATGAGGAATTAGGAATAATGAATGAGAAATTGCATCTACAATTCAAAATTCCTAATTCCAAATTTGGATTTATAATTAATTAAAGTCCACGTTCTCTGAGCACTTTAACGAGCAAATCGCCGAAAGCAATTGATGATTCAACGCTTGTGCCAGTGACGAAAGTGCCGTCATAATAGACCTGTGGGCTTTCACGGTTAGCGTTGACACGTGCAATGCAAGCACCATTAGGACCAACAGCGTCGCGCACTAAGTCCTCAAGCGGAATAATGAAGCCTGGCGTTACAACGTCAGTGCCGGCATTGTCCGCAGTTGCACCATAAAGTTTGTAATCCATAGCCATACCTGGACCGTAGAAGTCCCAAGCACGTGGGTGAGCGGTAATCTTGTGACCGTAGATGACGGACTTGTAATCGTTCTCTGGGTCACGGCAGAAGACCAGCGCGGCGACTGAGTAGCACAGTGCACCGACAACTTTATTCTGTTTAATTGCCTTCAAGATTAATTGATGAAGTTCCCAAGAGTTGCAGAAGTCGAGAGTAACGCCAGGACCACCTGCCATAGTGATAGCATCGTAGTCGTCCATATTGACTTCACTAAACTTCTTTGGATATGCCCATTCATCACTTGCAACGAGTTCCTTGCAGCGATCACACACGTCTGCCGGATTGACAGTAACCTTTTGAATTGGATCATAGAAAGTTGGATCAATGCTGATTGCAAAAGGCAACGGTTTCTTGCCTTGCGGCGTGATAAGCGTGACTTCGTGTCCTGCTCTTTTAAGGGCGTCCCATTGCGCCTGGAGTTCTTCTGCCCAAGTACCATAATTTGTTGCGGCTACCAATACTCTTGCCATTTAAATGACCTCCTGAAATAATTAATTAGAGTCCGCGTTCTTGGAGAACTTTAACAAGTAAATCGCCATAAGCGATTGAAGATTCAACAGAAGTACCGGTTATGAATGGGTGATCGTAGTAGACTTGCGGATTTTCACGATTAGCATTGATACGTGCAATGCAGGCACCGTTAGGACCAACCGCATCACGGACGAGGTCTTCAACAGGCCACGGGAAACCTGGAGTAATAACGTCAGTGCCCTTGTTGTCTGCAGTTGTACCGTAAAGTTTATATTCCATCGCCATACCTGGACCATAGAAGTCCCAAGCACGTGGATGAGCAGTGACTTTCTTTCCGTAAATTATTGACTTGTAATCATTTTCAGGATCACGGCAGAAGACGAGAGTAGACACCGTGTAGCAAAGAGCCGCTATGATTTTATCTGACTTATAAGCATCCATAATGAGTTTATGAAGTTCCCAGCAATTTGCCATATCAAGGTTTGCACCAGGACCGCCGGTCATTGCGATTGCATCAAAGTCTTTCATATCAACTTCATCGAAATTTTTTGGATATGCCCACTCGTCGCTGTCAAGAAGTTCTTTACAACGTCTGCAAACCCAATCAGGATTCGTTTTGACATTCTGAACTGGATCAACGAAATTTGGATCGACACTAATTTCAAATGGAAGCGGCTTTTTGCCTTGTGGAGTTGCAAGTACTACTTCAAAGCCGGCTTTTTTGCAAGCGTCCCAAGGTGCTTGGAGTTCTTCTGCCCACGAACCATAATTTGTTGCAATAATCAATACTCTTGCCATTTATAAATACCTCCAAAATAATTATAAATGAGGAATTAAGAACTATGAATTACGAATTAATTTATTCCTAATTCCTCATTAACAATTCATAATAATTAACGTATGTGTTCTTTAATAGCTTTGACAAGCAGATCGCCGAAAGCGATTGATGATTCCACACTCGTACCTGTAACAAATGGGTGATCATAATAAACCTGTGGAGATTCACGATTAGCATTGATACGTGAAATGCAAGCACCTCTACCACCGGTTGCCTCGCGCGAACCAACTGCACCGCGCACAAGGTCTTCAAGCGGAATGAGAAAGCCTGGCGTTACCACATCTGTACCTTTGTTATCGCTGGTTGCGCCGTAAAGTTTATAATCCATCGCCATACCAGGACCGTAGAAGTCCCAAGCACGTGGGTGAGCGGTAATCTTGTGCCCGTAGATGACCGACTTGTAATCATTTTCAGGATCACGACAGAAGACCAATGCAGCAACGGAGTAGCACAGAGCACCAACGATTTTATCACTCTTGATTGCCTTCAAAATAGCTTGATGCAATTCCCAACTGTTGCACAAATCAAGTGTAACGCCAGGACCGCCCGCCATAGAAACTGCATCGTAATTATCCATATTGATGTCAGCAAATTTGATTGGGTGCGCCCACTCATTTCCGTTGACGAGTTCCTTACAACGACGGCAAACGTCAGGCGGATTGACAGTAACTTTTTGAATTGGATCATAGAAATTCGGATCAACGCTGATTGCAAATGGAAGTGGCTTTTTGCCGTTCGGAGTTGCCAAAGTCACTTCAAAACCTGCCCTCTTACAAGCGTCCCATTGAGCCTGAAGTTCTTCTGCCCAAGTGCCATAGTTAGTAGCACAAATTAAAACTCTTGGCACTTTATTATTTCTAACTGTTGGTTTTACATAACTCTGAGAATTATAATAAGGCTGAATGGTATTACGATTAGATTTTTCGAGACTTTCAATCTTTCGTTCAAGACTTTCAATCTTCGACTCAAGTGCTTTTTGCAGACTTCTAAATCCAGCTTCGACATTTTTAAAGCCGGACTTGTTTGCCGTGATAGTCTCAACTATCGACTGAGCAAATGGAATGTAATCATTACCGGTTCTCGCTGATACAAGATCGCCATCAACAATGACATCTTGATTAACGTAGTTGATACCCATAACTTTGGCGTCGCCAAGCAGATTGTTGTGGACGACCATTTTGCGGCCTTTGACGAGATAAGAAATCGGAGCCATAAGCCACACGCCGTGACAGATTATACCTTTGACAAGGTCTTTATCCGCAAAGCAGCGTTCCAAAAATTTACAGGCTGGCGGCAGCTTATGAACGTCATCAGTAAAGCGGAGACGGTCGGCAACGTAGCCGGCAGGAACAATTATAGCCGCATAGGACTTGAGGGCAATATCGTCAATATTCTCAAAACTTTCATTACACTTAAAATGCCGGCGTTCCTCGTGACCTTTAAATGTCAATTCAGCGTTGCCCCAAAGTCTGCTTAAAAAGTGAACCTCAAAGCCGGCATCTTTAAAATATTTTTGATAATAATCAATTTCCGGCTCATAGAAATCACTTTCAATTAAAATACCAATTTTGTAACGCATTTATTCACCCTTCCTATCTGTAAGATATTTTAAGGTTATCAGATGATTTTTGCCATCTTTGAAAAAATATTCTGTCTTGTCCATTATGGTGGTATAAAGGAAAATTCCAAGACCACCTATGCCGCGCTCGTCGATGTCAGCATCAAGGTCAACTTCAGGTGCCTGCTCAAGTGGATTGTATGGTGTGCCCGCGTCGACAAACTCAAAACGCAGGGCGTCTTTGTCTTCGAGATATTCGCAGCTGATAAAAAGTTTGTTGTCAGCTGTTTTATCCGAATAAGCATAGTCAACAATATTTACCAGAATTTCTTCAGCACACACCTTGAGACGATTAATGAGCTTATCATCATCTACATGAGCTTTTATTTCATCGTTGATTTTGTTTAGCATTTGCGGCAGAAGTTCGCGCTTGGCCGGAAATGCCACATCTTTCAACATAGGCTCACCCCTCAAAACTATCTTGAATCGTCAAAAATTTATCAATGCCTGTCATCTTGAAAACGTCGAGAATGGTCTCATTTGCACCAATCAGATAAACTTGAACGTTTGCACCTAATTTTTGTTTAGCGAAGACGACTGCGCGGATTCCGGCACTGGCGATATATTCCAGTTCATCGGCAAAGAATACCAGCTTCTTAACTTTATCTTTTTCTGCAATTAACGGCTTCAATTCTTCCATCAACGCCGGTGCAATCGACGCGTCAATATGACCGTGAAGTTTAACTTTGCTGATCTCACCAATTTCAGTAACATAATTTGCCATTATAATTTCACCTCAATTTTCAATTGGAACGATTCTAACTTTTACTTTTGGACGATGTTCCACGTCAGGCAGTTTAACCGTAAAGTTTTCAGCGTCAAAGTAGTTCCAAGCCTTGCCGTCAATTTCGACCGACTCAATCTTGCAGCTGCCCTTTGGCAGTATATCCGGCTGCACGTGTAATGTGTTGGAACCTTCAAACGCATTTGGCATTGGCTTAAAGTACAGGTCAAGCGGCTTCTTCGTGTGAAGGAGATTGATATAAACCGCACTCAGGAAAGCCAACTCGATTGAATGATAACAAGCCATTGAGTGAGAACCCTTGAGGCGCTCATTGCCTGTCAAGAAAGGAATACCGTTGTTGAGAACGTTGAAATAAACTGCGCCATCATCGTGGTCAAGGAAGTAAGCATTATAGAAAGCTGCAGATATTCTCGCTAAATCCAGATATTCCGGCTTCTTCAAGCAGCCATACAGGATTTGATAAGCCAAAATGCCCTGCTCCTGCTGCCACCACGCCTTACGGTCGTGCCAGGCGAAGCGATAAACGCTCTCGTTTTCACCAAGCTTACGCTCCATAACGTCATACCAGCCGCCGCGTCGGGTATCCATACCGACTTTCGGCATAATCTCAGCAATCTTCTCGGCGAACTTGACATATTTATCTTTTGGAACTGCACTGTTGATTCTCATCAAATTCCACGCGATTTTGAGATTGTGACCGACTACGCCGCGATTCTGCTGCCAGCCCCAAGTTTGATCGTGACTCCAGTCGTCGTGGAACTTTTCTTGAACGAATGGACTGTTGTCATAATCCTGGAAGTGTTCCTCAATGCAGTCAGCGGTATATTCAAGAAAATCTTTATATTTGTCGTCCATCGTCGCAAGGTAAAGATTAATCAGATAAGCAGGAGCGTGGTCGCCGACGGAGTTCCAGTTTTTACGTCCAACATTGCGGCCGAGTGATTCACTCTTCGGATCGAACGTTACCGGATCAATATGCGAATAGTAGCCGCCCTTCTCTCTGTCGATAAAGAATTTATCAAACAGACTTATCGTCATACGAATATCTTTCATTATCGCAGGATCGCCGTTGAGTCTGTAAGTTTGAGTTGGACCGGCTAAAGCGTAAATCTGCTCATACATCGGTATCGCTTCAATGTCGTCATCAAATTCTGAAGTGAACAGCTTGTGCTCCTTGTCGCCCTGAACGTCGATTCCGTGATACCAGTAGACAACGTTCTCGTCAATATCGTAAAATCTC
This sequence comes from Selenomonadaceae bacterium, assembly GCA_017484235.1. GTDB lineage: Bacteria > Bacillota > Negativicutes > Selenomonadales > Selenomonadaceae > Quinella. Next base: position 1,069 of record JAFUTM010000074.1, on the reverse strand, counting down.
ATATGATCGCGGAGATATTTTGTGCCTTTTTCGGCGACTTCCAAAAATCTGTCCTCACCGGTGAGCATATAAGCACTCGCCATACCGTAAATCATTCTGGAAATTGTGTCGGTCTCTTGACGGAAGTCAGGCTTGCGAACGCCGTCGAGTGTCAACCTCGTACGATATTGGCGGTAGTCAATTTCGCCGTTCGGAAACTCTGCCTTAATGTAGAAATCGGCAATACTTCTGGCTTGATTGACCCACCAATCGGCCTCTTCAAATCTGAAGTCGGTCGGCTTATTGCCAGGAAAATCAATATAAGACGCCTCAAAATGTGTGCCACTCTCATCTGGATAATAAATGCCATAAATAAAGACAAGCTGACCTTCTTTGAGCAGTTTATCAAGCTGACCTGTGCAGTCGCGATAAGGCTCGTCTAAATTTCTAATGAGACGCGCATAAACGTTAGCGGACAACTTAAACTGAACTTCGTCACCGGCAAAACTTTTTACTATGCCGCTGCGAGTGTTGGCATCGTAGCTCTGACAAATGCCACCTACTGTATCCGAAAACTCAAATTTCATCTGATTCGCTCCTTATTTAGTATTTTTTCGTTTTTCATTTTGATATTAGCACATTAACTTTTAAATCGAAGTAAAGATTCCTTAACTAATTTCTGAACAATTTCATTACAGATGATTTTGCAGGAAAAATTATTTATAAGTCGAAGAAATACTTTTACATTACATAAGGAAGGAGTTAATAACAGTTTAAAATGAATTATTATCTTGTAATAGTGATAGGTAAGCTTTGAGGCAATCGCTGTCTTTACCCACTCAAAATCGTGCTTGCACGTTTCCGCGCACACGGCTTGCCATCTATTTCCTTACTTCAAGTGTTTAAGGTACTTTTCAAATCGTTTGTCAATATCTTTTCCATTATGATGAATCTCATTATGTCTGAATTTGCTCATTTAGTTTTATTTTTAAATTTTGATTAACTACCCATTCGCCAACACAAGACCAATTTTGCCATTATAAAATCTGATTTAAGAGTTGAGTATAAATCATTGAAAAAAGTATCTGCT
>JAFUTM010000073.1 GCA_017484235.1 Selenomonadaceae bacterium | reverse complement strand
CTCAAAAGATTTGCTCAAAACTTTTAATATAGTAAATCACCCAATAAAAGATTTCAAAATGAACGCCGCATTATTTATAACAATGTCATTTGCCTGTACAATTTCAGCGACTCTGTTATCTGAACCAATAGTTGCCTGGTATTTCAATCAATTGTCCGTCAGTGCATTGTTGTCAAATATAATAGTTATACCAATCCTTGAGATGATAATAATATTCGGATTGCTGGCCGGAATCGTCAGCTTAATTATACCGCCAATTGCTAAGCTTATATTTTTAATTGACAGCCTTGCACTCGGCGTTGCATATGAACTCAATAAAATGATTGCCAATCTGCCAGGCAGTAAAGTATATTTTCCAACGATTAACTTTGCCTGGAGTATTTTATATTATATCGTATTTATCATAATCGTTCAGAAACAGAAAACTCAAAAATTTATAATGAACTACTGTAATAGACATATAAATTTAATTAAAATCATAGGCACAGCATTAGCTGCCGTTATTGCGTTTAATGTGGCTTACAGTTTTACTAAGCCGCCTGAAATGCAGGTGCATTTTATTGATGTTCATCAAGGCGACTGTGCATTAGTCATAACTCCGCACGGTCACGCGATGATGTTCGATACCGGCGGTGTACGTGAACATACTTTTGACATTGGAAGCCGCGTGGATATTCCATATCTTCATCATTATGGAATTACTGAATTAGATTATATATTCCTTACTCACGCACACGAAGACCACGCAGCCGGAGCTGGCTCAATCATAAAAAAGATTCCTGTCAAGCAAATTATAACCGCCGGTGAATCCAAGTCCGATTATGCAGCAAGTATGGCAATCAGTGAGACGTCTCCTGAGCTTAAAAATATGCGCCGCGCTGATGAAGGTGAAATCTTTGGAGTTGACGGAGTTACAGTTGAAGTTTTATACGCGCCGCAAATTGCAGAAGGGGTATCCATTACTGGCAACGAAGTCTCAAACGTATACAAAGTGACTTTTAAAGATGTATCATTTTTATTTACCGGCGATTTAGTCAAAGAGAACGAACAAGTTATCCTTCAAGAAAATAAAAATGTCCGCAGCACTGTTCTAAAAGTTGGTCATCACGGTTCAAAAACTTCAAGCTCTAAAGAGTTTATCGAGGCCGTAAAGCCTGAATATGCTGTCTTCTGCGTCGGCGCGAATAATAATTTTGGGCACCCGCGTCCAGAAGTACTTGAGCTTATAAAGGACAGCGGTGCAAAAATCTACCGCACCGATAAAAATGGTGCTATCATTTTTTATACCAACGGTCATAAAATTGATGTTGATTGTTTCATTAATTAAAAACTAAAGTAAACGTCAAATTTTTTTAAATTTTGTGATATCTCTGCAGGATTTTCAATCTATTTGTTGAAGTTTCTGTTATATAATTTATGATTATGAGCGTAATTAATCATTAATCTGACTGGGAAGTGATTACTTGAGACAGTATTTGATAACAGCAGAAAATGCTTCGGAACTAAAATCTAAAATTATCAAAGTACGTGAACGCATAAATATAGAACGACCTAAAAGCGTAATGGTACGCGCTTTCTTGATAGAATGGCAGATTGAACGCGTTGAAGAGTTCTGCAAAGTGTTACACGATGAACTGCCAATGGCTGAAATAGTTGGCTGCGGCTCTAATGGCAGTATTGTCGATTCACGTGTTATGGAAGGCAAACACCTTTTTATTGTCACACTGTTTGACAAAACAGAATTACAAACGTTGACGTATGAATTTGGGCGTGGTCTGGAAAGTGTCATTTCTGGTGCGATTAGTGCTGAAATTGATCGGCGCAGCGATGTTTGTGCAGTGGAATTATTTACCACACTGTTAAAAATTGATGCACGTAAATTTTTAGGCGGAATACATTTTCGCAATAAATCTATTGCCGTTTTTGGTTCAAATGTAATGGGCGTCGTTCCAAATGCAACCGATGATCTGAAGGAATCCGCATTTATTCTAAGTCGTAATGGTGTGGTAAAATGTGGAGCAGTAATGGTTATATATAAGGGTACTGATCTTCAAGTTAAGTTGGATCGTGCACTTGGCTGGAAACCGCTTGGTATGGAAATGGAAGTAAATAAATCCTCGACACGCATTATTCAAGAAATAGATAATAAACCAGCTTACGAAGTTTATCACAATTATTTAGATATACCGAATGATGAAAATTTTGTGGCTAATACTATTGGATTCCCATTCTATACATATGAACACGGACACGATGTGCTCAGAATACCGGCTGACTGTACCAAAGACGGCTGCATAATCAGCAATGCCGGTATTCCTCAAGGTCGTAAATTAAGGCTTTCTTATGGCAATCCAGTTGAAATATTAGAAGAAATAAAAAAATGTCGCGAACGTATTCGCCAATTTAAACCGGAGATTGTATTAATTTATGATTGTATATTACGTAAAGCCTTTTGGGGAAGTGGCATTGATCTTGAGTTAAGTGTCTTTGATAAATTTAACCATACGGCCGGCTTCTTTAGTGAAGGCGAGCTTTACGGCGTAAGTGCTGGAATAATTCACAATGAATGTACTTTCATGGTGATTGCTATGAAAGAAAAAGACGGCGAAGATGTTGGAGACTATGAGCGTGCTCAAATACAAACTGCTAAAGAAGTGTCAATGCTTCGTCGAATGGCAACTTTTGTTGAGCGTACTACTTCTTATCTCAGTACGGCATATCAGCAGCTTTCAATTTTAAACAGGCAATTACAAATGGTCAACGTACAGTTGAGTTATATGGCTTTAACAGACGAGCTGACGCAGCTTTTCAATCGTCGTGAAATTGAGCAGCGCATACATAATGCATTTGAAAATACTAAAATGCGTGGCAGTACAGTGTCATTAATTATGGTGGATATAGATTTCTTTAAAAAGGTCAATGATACCTATGGCCACGCAGTTGGCGACATGGTGCTTAGAGAAGTCGCGCGTATCATTCGTGCGCAGGTCAACGAAGACAACGACGAAGCGGCAGGCCGTTGGGGCGGTGAAGAATTTATTGTTCTTCTTCCAGGCTATAATGCAGAAGGTGCTGGAAAAGTTGCTGAACGGCTTAGACGAGAAGTTGAAGTTTTTGAATTTGATGAAGTTGGTCATCGTACGGTTAGTGTTGGTGT
>JAFUTM010000072.1 GCA_017484235.1 Selenomonadaceae bacterium | reverse complement strand
GACAAATTTTGCGCTCTATCCTTCAGTCAAGGAAGCGATCGGAAAGGTTGCACATATTCAGCAGACCACTATCAACGATGTTGTCAATCAGGCACTTCAAGAGTATATTGAAAAATACGCTGATAAAATCGAGAAGTACGACGCTTTTTTGACAAGTCTTAACAATGAGTAGGATTTTTGGATTATGAAGCGTTCGGAATTAATCAAAATACTCAAGGCGTATGGTTGCCATTATCTTCGTGACGGTGGCAATCACGAAATTTGGCAAAACGCCAACGGTAAAAATTTTCCAGTATGGCGGCACGAATCAAAGGACATACCGATGCCAACGGTAAATAAGATATTCAAACAGGCTGGTATAAAGTGAGTAAGGCGGTGATGATATGAAATACATCTATCCAGCTGTGTTTTCTTGGAGCGAAACGGACAAGGCTTATATTGTACAATTTGCGGACGCCGATAATTGGTTTACAGACGGTGCAACAATAGCCGAAGCAATGGAAAATGCAATCGACGTGTTGAATTTAATGTTGCTGGAAGCCGAAGAGAGCGGTGACGAGATACCACAGGCAAGTAAGCTGGAGACTGTCAAAGTTGATGATGATAATTCATTCGCGCAGTACATCTTCGCTGATACGGTGGCATATAAACAAATGATTGAATTTAGAAAGACAGCACGATCCGCGTGATTGGAATTAAGGCAGGTGGTATAATTGGACGAACAACAGAGACAAAGGAATCTTGAAAAGATACAGCGAATGTGTCTAATGGACGATGTATTCTTCAATGTGTGCCTTGATGATAGTCCAGAGTGTGTTGAGCTGATTCTGCAAATAGTAATGAACGAACCAGAATTGAAGGTGCAGAGCGTAACAACACAGCGGACTATTACGAATCTTAATTATCACGGTGTCCGTTTTGACGTAATGGCGACGGCAAAGGGCAAAGTCTATGATATAGAAGTCCAACGGGCAGATGAAGGAGCAATACCCCAACGGGCGCGGTATAACTCATATATGATAGGCGTTAGGGAACTACACAGTGGAAAAAAATATAATGAGTTACCAGAAAGCTATGTAATATTCATAACGGCGCACGATGTTATAGGTGACGGACTGCCGATATATCACATAGATAGGGTGATTCGTGAGACAGGCAGAGCTTTTGCTGACGGTGACCACATAATTTATGTCAACGGTGAAAATCGGGACGATACGGCACTGGGGTGGCTAATGCAAGATTTTTTCTGCAAGGAGCCGAACAAGATGTACTACAACACATTAGCAAAGAGAGCGCGGTATTTCAAAGAAGATGAAATAGGGGTGAGTAAGTTGAGTGAAATTACACAAGAATTGATGAACGAAGGTAAGATTGATATGATTATCGAAATGCTAAAAGAAAATCAACCACTTTCACTGATTGCTAAAGTTTCAAAATTTACGATAGAGAAAATCAGGGAGATAGCAAAACAGAATGATATTGCTGTCACTGAATAATCGCGCAGATGTGCAACAATTAAAATGCTCCTGTCCAAACGGGCAGGAGTTTTTGATTTACTCAAATTAGGCACTTTCGCCAATGGCTTAATAATTAGAATTTTTTTGCTGATATTTTTGCTGATATAAATCAAGAGACATTTCATTACACAATTTATCTTTTATTTCTTGAATTTCGGTTTCTAATTTATTTTGAACCATTTTAGTGAACTGGATAAAATCATCTTCACTTTTAAATTTTATTGATTTATGTATACCTTCTTCAAATCGAGCAATACCATTTTTATCTGTTATCATTCTTGATTCGGCTGGCAATAGTAAATACACAATTCCTTCATCGGAATGTATATCCAATAAGAAATTTGAACTTTCCCAAAACTCTTTAGCAGCTGAAAGGTTAGGCTTTTCACGTCCGACTAATTCATCAATAGATATTTCAAATAAATCTGCAAGTTGACAAATCTTTTCAATATCTGGCGAACGAGTACCACGCTCATATGTTCCGTATGACATCTCGGTAATTCCTAAAATGCTTGCAACATCTTTTCTTGAGATTTTGTGTTTTTCACGCAGGTATTTTAAATTCTCATTAAATTTCATAATATCGCCCCCTTGCAATGTCATTATAAATCAAAACGATTTATATTGCAATATAATTTTTTTTATTTTCTTAATTTTGATATTTTACTTGACATACGCGCGATGAGATGTTACTATTACATTAATTAAATTACAAAAAACATTAATATTGTTACTTTTTGATTTAAAAATAAAGGGGGTGACAATATGATAGTTGCTGATTCAAAGAAAATCCGAACGGCAATGTACCGTCTCGGAATTGGAGTAAAAGAACTTAGCCAAAAGGCAAATCTAACGCAAGCAACCATATCAAGAATCACAATGCAGGATAAGCCAATAACCATTAGAACTATCGGCAGAATATCAAATGCTCTTGGTGTACCAGTAGAACAAATTACAATTCAAGCGTGACGAAAGTCCCACCGCTTGGAAGTGGCGGCACATAGTACCTTGACAACTGAATATCTCCTGACATCACCCTACCGCCCAAAAATGGGGGAGTTATAGGTACTGATGTATAGTCTAATCATAGGCGAAAAGAGAAAAAAATTTAAATAAAGGAGTGGTTTATATTGAATGATTTTAAACAAAATTTTCAATGGAGTAACGAACAAGCAAAAGATGATATTGCGCTCTTACACTCATATTATAGTGAAGCTGCGCAGATTCAACGAGCTGATAAATCACTGGATAAGAAAGGCGTTGAGTATATTGTAACCTTGCCCAACGGCAAACCAATCAATATTGATGTTAAACGTCGGAAGGTGGGCAGCTCCAATCATTGGAGAAATAGAAACGATCCTGAATTGGCTATCGAAATTAATTCAAATGACCATAAATCTGGTTGGCTATTTAATCTGGATTATTTGACTGATAAAGTACTGTACATTTTCGACAAGGCTGATTCTGATACAACTTTCTTACTCGACTATCGAAAATTGCGAATCATAGCCACAAAATTTAAAGACTTTTGGATTAAAAAGTTCGGAGAAAAAACACAAAGAAATATCAATGCTGGAAATTACTATCAGTCTAAATGTTTATTTATTCCAGTATCAGAATTAAAAAGAGCGTTCAACTCGAATGTGATATTAGTCTTTAATTGAGAGAAAGAAGGATTGATGATGATTGTAACTTATAAGGAAACTGACATTATGCTTGATAACTATGTGCGCGGAGACTTTGACGGTGGCACTCAACTCATTACTAAATACTCAAACGCCGACAACAACAAAGAAGCTGAAAAAATCATTATGACCTGCATTAACGGTTGCAAGATTAAAGCGGTTATTGGTGGTGGTATTGTAGGATTGTTTGATTTAATTCTCACAAATGATGAGTTAGATTGCTACCACCTTATGCAGAATCGCGACGCCGCCGGTAATGTCACTATTGAACTTCACCACATCTTGCCCAATGAAATTGACTTTACTGAATAACTAACCCACTCGCGCAGATTAAAAGCCGTCGTCACTAATGGCGGCGGCAATTCGTTTATAGTTTATAACTATATCATAATCGAAAAAATTTTAAATTAAAAAGCCACTTGCACCTTGACTCAAAGTCTGTTACAATTAATTACGGTTAAACTAAATAATCAAACTGCAACGTGGGCGCAGGGCTTTTCGTGTACAAAATTTATTTATAAGTTCTGTGTTCATTGTATCAAGGAGTGAG
>JAFUTM010000071.1 GCA_017484235.1 Selenomonadaceae bacterium | reverse complement strand
GCTTGGGTACCTGCAAAGAATGTAATGCTTGATACTTTCTACACTTGGGCAAGAGAAATTGACACTGATTCGAGAGATGATCTGTTCCGATTCCAAGCTCAATTCTTCTTCTAAGTGATGGTGAACGGATATGATAACAAAAATTACAAAATTTCTGGTGTTGATTATGTTGTTGTCAATAACAATTTTACCGACTTCAGAAGTCAGTGCCGAATCACCTCAAGTAAAAGTTACCGGCGGAATGATTCAAGGCTACATCGACGAATATGGCGTAAAAACTTTTAAAGGTATTCCATTCGCAGATACAACTGCCGGAAAAAATCGCTGGAAAGCACCTCAACCTGTAAAATCTTGGCAAGGCGTTAAAGACTGCACAAAATTTGGTCAGTCAAATAGCGGTACAGGCGGAGCCTCAACCATTCGATCCCTGGACTGTTGAATATGTTGACAGTGGAATGAATCTTGATAATGGCTTGATGGGGGAAGATTGCCTGAGTTTAAATATCTGGACTAAAGCCAACGAAAATGAGAAATTGCCTGTTATAGTTTATATTCACGGTGGAGCAAATTTAAGCGGCAGTAGTCAAAATGATGTTTACAGCGGTCAAGAAATTGCACAAAAAAATATCGTCTACGTCAGCATAAATTACCGAGTTGGCATTTTCGGCTTTTTGGCTTACAAAGATGAAATTGGCGAAGAAGTCACTGGAAATTTTGCAATAATGGATCAAATTGCCGCTCTCAAGTGGATTAAGAAAAATATTTCAAAATTTGGCGGTGATCCGAATAATGTAACTATAATAGGACAATCTGCCGGTTCAAACAATGTTCAAAATTTAATCGCCTCAACCGCTGCTGCCGGTCTTTTTGATAAAGCTATTGCATTGAGTTTTAACAATTATACTGCAAGTGAAATGTTGTTGACGAGAGATTTACAAGATGTTGAATCCGAAGCTAAAGAAAAAATTGGAAAATACACCATTAAAGAATTGCGAGAAATGTCTCCTTCTGATATTTTAGCACTCGGCTATACTCCTACTTCCGTTGTCAAAGGCACTTCAACCGGCACTCTATCTTTAAAAGACGCCTTTGATTCTGGCAAGTGGAATAAGGTTGATATGATTTGGGGCGGTGTTGCCGGTGACCAATATCTCTTTGATAGTGTTATTGAAGTCGGTAATTTTATAAAACCTGCTGATAAACTCACACTTGATGATTATATGACTTCTGCAAACAAATCTTTTGGCAGTAATGCTGATAGATTGCTCAAACTTTATCCGGGTGAGAGTAAAGACAATGCCTTAAATACTGCTCGTCAAGTCAACATTGATAAAATGATTGCTAATTATTTTTACGCCGCAAGTCAAAAGTATAAATCTGACAAAAATTATAAAACTTATCTATTTTGCTATGAGCACATCATTCCTGATACTCCTGAGCGAATGGTAAAATTCGGAGCATTTCACACCAGTGACGTAAATTATTGGCTCAATCACTTCACAAAAATTTATCCTCGCAACTTTACATCAACAGACTATGCGCTTGGCGATGCGATGTCAAGTTATATTGTTAATTTTGCTAAAACCGGCAATCCTAACGGTAAAGACAATATTGGTCGCATTTTACCAACTTGGAAAGAATTTAGCCCAAATTCAAATATTGCTTACCTGCACATTGGTGATGATATTCAATATTTTGAAATGGATTCAGCTAAATCTGATTTCTGGAAGAGTATTTTAAAATGAAGGAGGATGTTTCATGGCTCGAAAATATGAAAAATTGGGTGCAGATATAGTGGCAAAAGTTGGCGGAAAAGAAAATGTCAACTCGTTGGCACATTGTATCACAAGGCTACGCTTTAAATTGAAAGATGAAAGCAAAGCAGATGAGGCGGCTTTGAAAGCAATGGACGGAGTTGTTACTGTCGTAAAAAGTGGCGGTCAATTTCAAGTTGTTATCGGCAATGCGGTTGGCGAAGTATTTGATGAAATTATTCAACATCAAGGAATACAAGGTGCTGGTGGCGGTGCTGAAGTAGAAGAAGAAGATAACTCGAACAAAAAGGCACTTGATATTTTTGTTGATACCGTTTCGGGAATTTTCACTCCAGTTTTAGGAGTACTTGCTGCAAGTGGCATGCTCAAAGGTATGCTTGCATTGTTCGCTGCATTCGGCATTGTTGAGACTGGTGGCGGAACATATCAAATTTTGAATATCCTTAGCGACGCATTTTTCTACTTCTTGCCGATTTTTTTGGGCTACACAGCGTCTAAAAAGTTCAAGATGAACAGTGAATTTACAGCAATGGCAATCGGTGCAGCTTTAGTTTATCCGAGTATGTCACAAATGATGCAAGGCGAAAAACTCTACGAAGTTTTAAGCGATTCGATATTTGCATCCTCGATTTATGTTGAATTTATCGGAATACCTGTTATTTTGATGAATTACGCTTCGAGTGTCATTCCGATTATTTTGGCAATATGGGTTGCAGCTAAAGTTGAAAAATTTTTTGCCGGTGTTGTCCCAACTATTTTTAAAAGTTTCGGTATTCCGTTTTGCACTTTACTCGTTATGATTCCTCTGACGCTTTTAATCGTCGGTCCGATTGCTACTTGGGCTGGTCAAGCGGTTGGTGCTGCTGCTATCGGTATTTTTAATGTCAGTCCTATGCTTGCAGGTTTATTTATCGGTGGCTTTTGGCAGGTGTTTGTCATGTTTGGGCTTCATTGGGGGCTTGTGCCTGTTATGCTCAATAACATTGCAACATTCGGTGCTGATCCTGTCGTCATAACTATGTTTGGTACGACTTTCGCTCAAATTGGTGTTGTCCTCGCTATCATTCTGAAGACAAAAGACCAAAAACTCAAGAGTATTGCAATTCCTGGCTTCATTTCCGGCATTTTCGGTGTCACTGAGCCGGCAATTTACGGTGTTACACTGCCTCGCAAAAAATATTTCATTATTTCCTGTATTGGCGGTGCTATCGGTGGTGCTTTAGTTGCAATTCTCGGCGTTAAATTATTCATTTTCGGTGGATTAGG
>JAFUTM010000070.1 GCA_017484235.1 Selenomonadaceae bacterium | reverse complement strand
TTCAACCGCAAAGAATATTAATGCCTCTGACAACGAGAACTCACTTACAATTTATGGTGACGATAGAGATAATATAATTTCGGCAGGCAGTGGTTCTAATACCATTTATGGTGGTGCTGGAAATGATGTTTTGTATAGCGGACATTACAGCTCGACAACATTTGCTTATAATAAGGGCGATGGTAACGATGTTGTTTATAATCTTAAAAATTACGATAATATTCGTACTTATGATTGTTCAGTAAAAAGCACTTCGGTCAGTGGCAGAGATGTTGTAATTACTGTAGCAAGTGGTAATAATCTTGACAAAGATGTTGGAACTATTACACTCAAAAATGCAGTTGACGTTTATTTCTATCTTAATGGTAGTGGTCAAGATTTCTCCAGTACAAAAAATTTCGTTGAATCAAGTGCTATAGATGAACCTTGGTTTGCAAATGATGATAATTTTGGTGACAATGAGATTAGCGGCTTGATTTTTTCATCAACAGACAACGCTATTAACTTGACAGATTTAAATACGGACTATTCTTCACTAAGCCCGAAGGATAAATCATCGTACCAATCAACTTTGGCCGGTCAAAAGCGGAATGTAATTTAAAAAATGTAACTTAGCCACAAACATCAACATAAATGCAAATAAAAAAACGTCAGTTTGTCAGAAACGAACATCTGTACAGACTGACGCTTTTTATATCAATGATTAAATCGGCTCGTACTTTGTAATGGAAATGTCTGGAAACTTATTAATATCAATACTGCTGCCGTCTTCAAGAGAAATAATTGGCAACGCTGAAAAATCATTCGGATACATCGCAACAATGCCCTTCTTGCCATTGCTGAGTGTAATGTGTGAACCAATAAGACTGTCTTTAATACGATTAAGAAGCGGCACACAAACGACCGGATCGAGACTGGAATAAATTTCACGAACAAAATAACTGACAGCGTAAAACGGAGTCTGCTTAACTTCGCCTGGACGCTCTGAAGTCAAATTATCATAAGTATCGGCAACAGCAACAATCCTTGCATAAGGATGGATTGCCTCAGCACTCAGAGCATTTGGAAAGCCTGTACCGTTCATCTTCTCGTGATGACTGAGCGCAACCTTTTGAATAATATCCGAAAAACCGGCTTTTTTCAGAATCTGCTCACCGTCGACACAGTGCTTTTTATATTCCGCAAGGTCTTCGTCGTTCATCTTGGAAACGTCCTTATCAATGAGCCGCTCAGGAAACTTAATTTTGCCAACATCGTGGAGGAAGGCCGCACTCACGACAACGCGAATTTCTTCCCAATTAAAATGCATCCACTTAGCTAAAATGCCGGCAAGAATAGCAACTCGTTCACTGTGAAGTGCAAGCGATGTATTGAGATGACTGAGCGAGAATAAAAAATCAATAGTGCCGCTATTATCAGCCATTGGCAATATGTGCGCCGCAACTTTATCCGTCTTCTCTTTAGGCATATCGCCATCTTTGATTGATTTAAATACATCTTCAGCGTATTTTGCAACAACATCAAAATCGTGGGAAAATGCCGCATTTTTCTTAATCACGGCAGAAGCCTGCTGATAGTTCTGGCTCAGGTCAAAATCATCTTTAATATAGACAACCGGAATGTCAAGCATTTTTAATCTGGTGATATGTGAATCATTTAAAAGTGTGCCCTCTGATAAAACAATTACCATATCATCATTAGTTACCGTTCTGGCAAGAATCATTCCAGTCTCAAGACGCTCAATAGAAACCGCTTTCACTTTAAAACCGCCTCCGTTGCTCAAAATTATTTTTATATTAATAGTATAATCCAAAACTTAAATAATTGCCACAAAAAAATTTTAGATTATGTTGGTAAAGTTGCAAAAATTAGTGTAAAATAGTTGATATTATATTTAATGGGTGATAAATTGATTAAGTATATCAGAAATTTTGTTTTATTAATTGTAACAGTCTTTTTAATAATTGTATTCTTTATGCCGGAGCCCGAAGGATTCCCTGTGCTTGAGTATCATACTATAACTGATACACCGGAAGAAGACTCAGAACGGTATAATGTAACGCCGGCGGAGTTCAATTCACAGCTTGATTATCTAAAAGAAAACGGTTATAATACGATTACGATGCGCGATTTTATTGAGGCAAAAAATGGCAGATTTACAATGCCGGATAATCCAATTATTTTAACTTTTGATGACGGCTACGAAGATAATTATACAAATATGCTGCCAATCCTTGAAGCGCATAATATGAAAGCCGTTGTATACGTAATAGCAAATAATATTGGGAAGCCGGAGTATTTGACGTTTGAAGAATTGCGAGATATGCAAAATCGCGGCATAGAAATCGGTTGCCATACTGCTAATCATCGGCCGCTTACTGAACTAAATCGTGAAGAACTTATGCACGAAATTAGCGACTCAAAAATATATCTTGAATGGAATGGAATAAATTATATTATAAGTTTTTCATATCCGAATGGATTATATAATGATGAGTCAATAAATATAATTAAGGAACAAAACTACTTTACCGCAGTAACAGGAGAAGCTGGATTAAATAATTTTGAAACAGATCAATATTTAATGCATCGAGTTAATATACCAGAGCCGCATTTAGGCATTTTTGAGTTTCGCCTGCGTCTGCTGAAAGCCAAATTGTTTGCCATATTGGATTTATAATGAGGCAAAAACCATTTTTAATATTTTAATCCAAAAAATATGTTTTTTCAAAAGATTTATAGTTATATATTAAAATATGAGGTTTGATATTATTGAATTTAATAAAAAAAGTAATAGCCTCTGCAATGACCTTGATAACATCGTTGTCGATGACCATTTCAGAAGCTCGAAGCACTAAAAAGCCATTTAGTTCAACAATAATGCACCGTTGGGAAGTTAATACAACCGATTCAGGCGGAACACTAATTTTTTCAGACAGCCCTGAATACGTAAAAGAAGACGGTATTTTATATTCTGACGTGGTAGAGGGTGATGCTAGAGTACTGTTTTATCATTTAAATGATAGCAAAACCAATAAAAAAATAGCTGTAGTTATAGAAAATGTTGTAGATAAACCTAACATTGTAAAAATAACACGCGGCGGCACAGCAGAACCAAGCAACAAATTTCTGGCAGTAGGCAAGGCAGTTCAGGCGGCTTATATGAGAAGTGACTTTCAAGAAACACTTTATATGTCCAGTGGTGATAAACAGGTTCTGCAGAGAAGCATGGATAATGTCATAATAAAACCAGGCCAATTAATTTATGGAGTGTATGATTTTAATGCAACTCATCGAGTAAGAGTGACGGTTTTAATGTGCCCTTCATCCTCTGATCCAATTGAATTTTTAAATACAGCAAGAATATTGCCAAAAGATGAGCAGCGTCTACGAGGAACATTTAAAAGAATGAATCGTACAATTACTGCTAAAAAGATATATGATCCAGAAAAAGACGGCATAGTATATATAGTGCTTGCCGATAATGTAAATGATGTTTACAAAACGGGAATAGATGCAACAGACGGCAGTCAGGTTGTAAACTTTGGAAATTATGGTATAAATTATAAAATTGATTTACGTACAAAGAAAAATAATTTAACCAGGATTTGTTTGTCACCTCTTGGTGGCTATTATGCAGGAGCTATGACTGCAAATTTTGAAGATGGAACATCTAATGTAATCCTTACACCTGAAAAGCGTACATATTTTGGTGACAAGACGCCAAAAGAACCGGACAGCGTTCAAAAAGCTCGCGAACGCGGTCACGTACTGCTTACGAATTATACGGAGCTTGCGGAACTTGGTGCTTATAGTGGTAAAGTTAGTTTTGAATATTCACCGCCAGGTGCTTCAAATTTGCCGGTAAACTTAATATTAATGAAGAATTAATTGTTAATCATAAAATTATTAATTTTAATTTAAATAAACAATATATACCTAATTAAAATCTAGAATCCTGATCAGATTGGTGTGATGAAAATGAAAATACTGGCTCGTCAACTGACGATAGATTTTTATAACTGTAATTCGGAAAAATTAGATGATATAGATAAAATTAAAGCTGTAATAGAAGAAATTGTTGGCAGTAAAGCTGATTTACAAGCAACTGTTATTTCCAACGGACACATTTCCATAATTGGTGCATTTGAAGACGGGCATATAGCAATTCACGTTTACTCTGAGCTTGGATATGTAGCAGTTGATGTATTTACGTGCAGTGAAGACAGTGAACCAGAATTATTATCTAAAGAACTGCGCAAATTTTTCCAGCCGGATAAAATAAAATCAACTTTTCTAAAACGTGGAGATTTTGGTCTCGAACGAGAAATAAAACCAAAAATAAAAACACGATTAGCTCCGCTTAGAAAAATACATAACACAGGCGCAAAGGTTATTAAAACTCTCGCGCGGAGGAATAGTAAATGAATTTAACAGATATAACTGATATTTATGAACAAATTGACGGCCCGATACGAGAGTGTACAATTATTTGCTGTGCAGATCACGGAGTGGCGGAAGAAAATGTGAGTGCTTATCCAAAAGAAACTACCGTGCAGATGATAAAAAACTATGTAAATGCTCGTGGAGCAGCGGCGAATGCTTTCTCCGATTTTGTCAAATCTGAATTGATAATAGTAGATGTTGGTGTGGACGCTGATATTAGTGATTTACAAAATATTGTTCATAGAAAAATTGCGCGTGGAACGAATAATATAACCAAAGGACCGGCAATGACAATGGAGCAGGCCTTTAAAGCTATAGAAATTGGTACAAACATAGTTATGACGGCATCCGAAGCTGGGTATAACTGCTTTTTACCGGGTGAAATGGGAATTGCAAATACAACATCAAATGCAGCAATTACGGCTTTAATTCTGAATAAAAAGCCTGAAGACGTTACTGGTCGCGGCACAAACATCTCTGATGAGCGTTTTAACCATAAAATTGAAGTAGTTAGAAAAGCAATCGAAATTAACAAATTGACTACTGGTAAACCAAAATACAGAGCAATGGAAGCATTAATGAACGTTGGCGGTTTTGAGACTGCCTGCATTGTTGGAATAATAATTGGGGCTAGAAAAACTAACTCAATTGTAATTCTTGACGGATTTAATACAGCTGTAGCTGGATTAATTGCCTGCGAAATGTTTCCAGAATGTCGCGACATTTTGATTGCTTCACATATCGCCAGAGAAAAGGGACAGCACTTAATATTAGAAACTCTTAATTTGACACCAATGCTCAATTTAGACCTTGCTCTTGGCGAAGCAATAGGTTCTTCAATTGCAGCAAGAATTCTCCGTAATTTGGATTTAAATAATACACACGATACAGATTATTACTACGATACTGAGACTGACGATACCAACGACAGCGACGACAGTAATGATGATGAGGATGAACCTGAGTTTGATTTTAATATCTTTGGATTTGATATTGAGGAAAATGATGACGATGACGATGATGAGAATTATGATATTGAATTAAATATTTATAATGGTGAAGGAGTCAATCACCGATTTAATAATAATGCGGAAGAAGATGAATTTTCTTTTAGCATAAAACGAATGAGCAGTGAAAATATTTCTGTTACAGACAGGACGTTCAATTTTTATTTGAATACAATGCCTTCACTCGATAAATATGCTATGGAACATTGTCAGAGCCATATTGATAATTTATCAAAACCGCACGGCAGTCTCGGTGTTTTGGAAGAAATAGTTGTCCAATGTGCTGGAATATCTGGTGAAGAACTTCCAAGCAGTCGATTAAAAACAAATCTTATATGCTTTACTGATAAAAAAGATGAGGCAGATGAGATTGATGATTGTATACAAAACGATGAAGAACCTGATATTGAAAATCCGTTAGCTGACATTATGGATATAGCAGAAAGTTTTGATGTTGGTATAACATTTGCAGTTATAGATAATAGTGAAGATTCAACAGCAGTATTTGATTTTGGACGAATGACAGCAGAAGATGTAAGTTTTAAAGTTCCAATTATAGGAATATCAATATTAAGCGATATTTCCAGGTATGAAGATATAACTGAAGAAATACGTGAACATTTATTAACACAAGATAATAAATTGAAGTATGAAGCAACTGAATTTTTAAAACATGTACCAAAATCACGCCGTAATTTAATAAGTGGAGTAATCGGAGCAATAATTGCTGCGGCACATAACAGCAGTCTTATAATAGTAGATGCCGGCGCAGTTGATATAATTGCCAGATACCTTGAAAAACTATGTCCGGCGATTCGACCATATATACTACACGCGACAAAATTAGTTGTTAATGATAAAGATTACGAAGATGACGAACTTGATGGTGAGGTTGTTTGCATCGCAATTGAAGTAATTAGAGCAGCGCTTCATTGTATTAATGAAATGAAAACCTTTAAAGATACAGGTGTCAATGCAGCAATAGATGGAATAGGTTTTTATCATCAATCTAACTAATATGATAGTATGATAACAAATGTATATGGGTGGGCGGCGGGCAATTCAAATTATTTATAATCTCTGCCAGAATAAAAATTAGGAGATGATGATGAATATGGACGAATCAGCAGCTGGATTATCACCATTTTTGTCCATTGCACTAACATTTTTAAGCATAGCATTAAGTGTGATGTTACTTATTGCAATGTCATATCTTTGGTCTACAAGGAAACAAGACCGCGACGAAATGAAAGTTTTGTCTGCTAACATGAAACAGTTATCCAAAAAAGTTAAAGAATTAGATGCTGTTATTAATAATGAAAAGGTTGTTCCTAAAGTAGATACTGTACCTTCAGCTGAACCCTTTGGAATACCTATTGAGCAGCCTAAAACTGTAACTGATAAAAAGATTATTCAACCATGGGCTGCTTTCTTAGAAGATTATAATCATATAGCCGAAAGTATGGCAGTACCTGGTCAGCTCAGAGCCTGTGAAAATTTTGTAAAGGAGAATAATCTTAAAATCCTCGTTTATAGTGGTCACATGAAATTTATTGATTCATCAAATGTGGAAACCAGTAGATTTTGGGCGTGGCAAATTGAAGGTGGAAATAAATATGCTGTAGTACCCAATCCTATGATTACATATGATGAAGAATTGCATAGTCAAGCTGGAATGAAAGAAACTTTTGCCTCTAATTATAATAATGGAAGTTACAAACGGTATTTGGTCAAATTACCAGCAATTTTAAGTTATACTGATGAAAATGGCTGGCAATTATCTGAGCCTGGTGTTATAGAGCTGAGGTGATAAAATGAAAATAAGATATTCGCTATTAATAATATGGATATTTATAACGATGATAGTATCTGGGTGTTTTGAATCAACTGCTGATAATAATCAGCACTCTGAAGAATCCGCAGAAGCTTCTGCAAATAAAGTTGAACAAATTACAGAAGATCCTGTAGATGTTATACTAAAAAATATGTCATTACCAGAAAAAATTGGTCAAATGACAATGATCGGTATTTTAGGTCAAGATGTCGATGACGACAGTCTATGGATGCTTCATCAATACCATTGTGGTGGAGTTATTCTTTTCGACCGCAATATGGAAACAAGAGAACAAGTCAAACGACTTATTACAAACTTAAATAACCAATCAGCACAAAAACTGCCTTTGTTTATTGCTATTGATGAAGAAGGTGGTAGGGTTGCGAGAATGAAACACGAAATTAAACCGGCTCCATCTCAAGAAGAGATTGGTAACAGTGGCGATCCTGAATCAGCTAAAATATGGGCAATAAATACAGCAAATGAACTTAAAAACTTAGGTATAAATATAAATTTTGCACCAGTTGCTGATGTAGGTTCGCCTGATACAAGGTCGTTTAGTAGTGATGCTGCAACCGTTGCCAGTTTTGTTGATAGTGCTGCCAGCGGTTATGAAGAGAGTGGCTTACTTTACTGTTTGAAACATTTTCCAGGTATTGGCAAACGCATAACAGATCCACATCAGGAGATTTCTTCTATTGATGTTTCACGTGAAACACTTGAAAGTGAAGATTTATTACCTTTCAAATTTATCATTGACAAACATCAACCAGATAAATTTATGGTAATGGTTTCACATTTGCAATATCCGGCAATAGACGAAGTTAATCCTGCCACGTTATCGTATGAAGTGATAACCAATTTGTTAAGAACTCAACTTAATTACAAGGGAATCATTATAACCGACGATTTAGAAATGGGAGCGGTTGCCAATCATAATGATTTTTATAATTTGGGTGTAAAAGCGATAAAGGCCGGTGCTGATATTGTACTCGTATGTCACGATTATAATCACGAAACAGATGTTTATCTTGGTATTTTGGATGCTGTACAAAACGGTGAGATAAGTGAACAGCGTATTGATGAATCTGTTCGTCGAATTTTAAAGGTAAAACTTAATAATTTGCCGACTAATAATAATTGATGATAACCAAATACGTAAACAGCGATTTTTATTTCATTATGTTGTGTTTGAAGTAGAAATCGCTAATTTTATAATATGAGGTAATAAATGAACATTTCAATTTTGCAATTTAAACCAACTTTGGGCAAAATTATAGATAATTTTAAGTTAGTAGATACATTAATGAAAGATGATTCTATAAAATCTACTGATGTTGTTGTACTTCCAGAGTTATGGTCAACTGGATTTTATCCTAAACCAGTAAAAGATTTTGCCGACAAGTGTGGTTATAGAACCTGTAATTTTTTATCTGAATTGGCAATTAAGAATAATGTTAATATTATAGGTGGAACAGTTATCGTTGAAGATGATGGCAATTTTTACAATAGATGTTTTACATTTAATCGGCAGGGTAAAATTATAGCTGTATATGATAAAATTCATTTATTCTCAATGTCAAAAGAAAATAATGTATTTAAAGCCGGACACGAATTGCCTATTTTTGAAATAGATGGAATCAAAACTAGTGTTGTTGTATGTTATGATATTAGATTTCCAGAACTCATCAGAGAAGCTGCTTTATCTGATATTGAGATTCTATTTATTCCAGCAGCGTGGCCATTAAAGCGTTTAGATCATTGGCAGATTCTAACTAAATCAAGAGCTATAGAAAATCAAATTTTTGTTGTAGCCGCTAACAGTGCGGGCTATTCATCAATTATTGATCCTAGTGGAACAATTTTAATCGAAGCTAAAACAGATTCGAAAATAGTAACTGTAGATGTAAATTTTAATATTCGTACAGAAATAAAAGACATAATGGATATATTGGCGGACTGTAATAAGTTTCAAATAAAAAAAGAGTATTAATATTTTGTATTTTAACGTAATTAATATATTAATTTCATTCTAATGTAAAAAATACTTGACAATAGGGAGACACAACAATATAATATATACATATTAAATATATATGTATATAAGGAGATATTGATTATGAGTGAAGAACACAAATATAAATTTGAAACGCTGCAATTACACGTTGGACAAGAACAAGCGGATCCAGTAACTGATGCGAGGGCAGTACCTATTTATCAAACTACGTCATATGTATTTCACAATTCACAGCACGCAGCAGATCGTTTTGGCCTTCGTGATGCTGGCAATATTTATGGTCGTTTAACTAATCCAACGCAAGATGTATTGGAAAAAAGAATTGCGGCATTGGAGGGCGGGTCGGCAGCCTTAGCACTGGCTTCTGGCGCAGCGGCTGTAACATATACAGTTCAAGCATTGGCGCATCAAGGGCATCATATAGTTGCTGCAACAACAATCTATGGTGGAACATACAATTTATTTGAGCACACTTTACCAGATTATGGAATTACAACGACTTTTGTTGATCCAACCAAAGGTATTAAAGTTTTTGAAGAGGCAATTAAAGATAACACTCAATTGATTTTTATTGAATCAGTTGGTAATCCAAATGCAACTTTGATAGATATTCAAGCTGTCGCTGATATTGCACACAAACATAATATTCCTTTAGTTATAGACAATACTTTTGCTACACCATATCAAATGCGTCCTATCGAATATGGTGCAGATATTGTAATTCACTCGGCAACTAAATTTATAGGTGGTCACGGCACCACACTTGGTGGCATAGTTGTTGAAAGTGGAAAATTTGATTGGGAAAAATCTGGCAAATTTTCTTGGCTTGTTGAACCGAATCCAAGTTATCACGGAGTGAGTTTTTATAAGGCACTTGGTGCTGCTGCCTTTGTTACATATATTCGTGCAATTTTACTTCGTGATACTGGTGCAGCCATTTCGCCATTTAATGCTTTTCTACTTTTGCAAGGTACAGAAACTTTATCATTAAGAGTGGAAAGACATATTGGAAATTCATTAAAAGTAGTAGATTTTCTATCTACACATAGTAAAGTTGCTAAGGTCAATCACCCTGCTTTAAAAGATCATGTAGACCATCAACTGTATAAAAAGTATTTTCCAAATGGCGGCATATCTATTTTTACTTTTGAAATCAAAGGTGATGCTAAAACAGCACAAAAATTTATTGATCATTTAAAGATTTTCTCACTACTTGCAAATGTTGCTGATGTAAAATCGCTTGTCATACATCCAGCTTCAACTACTCACTCACAAATGACGGAAGAAGAACTGCTCGCATCTGGTATTACGCCAACTACAATTCGACTTTCCATCGGCACTGAACATATTGATGACATAATCTGGGATATGGAACAAGCTTTTAATGCCATTTAGTATATACTTATAATAAAAAGTTACAAATACAAAAATGCTTTACTTAGTACAATTATCTAAATAAAGCATTTTTATTTTGGCAGAATATTTTCAATTATAATTATTCGTGAATTATGAATGAATAGCCAGCATCAAATGATTCTCCAGCAGACAAGGAACGAATTCCGTCCTTTTCACTCAAATCACCAGTAAAATCAATAAAATCTGCATGTCCGTGCCAAGGCTCAATACAAATAAATGGTGCACCGCCTTTATCTGGTGTCCAAATGCCCCAAAATGGAAAACCTTTTGCTTTAAGTGTTATAGATTTATTGCTTTTTCTTGAACAAACAGAAATTTCATCAGACTTTAAATCATCAAATACAAGAGCATCACCTTTGAAAAGATCATAATTTAAGTTCAATTCATTGCCGTCAATTGTTGGGATTCTATCATGAGTCAATGGGCCTGTTTTATCGAGAGGTATACGCGCAGATTTCTCTGAAACATTAAATTTTAAGTAGCAGTCTTCAAATTTTTCATCATCAATAATTGGACATTTTAATGCTGGGTGTGCGCCTATTGAAAAATACATAATTTTATTATCAACATTTTTAACGGTCCAGATAATTTCAACTTGGTTATTACGCAGAACATAAGCTATTTCCAAGCGAAATTTAAACGGATAACTTTTTAATGTTTCCTCATTCCATTCTAACAAGAATACAACTTCATCTTGTTCTTGCCTGATACATTTATAGTCAGAAATTCTTCCAAAACCATGTCCTGGCATTTCGTATTCTTTTCCTTCAAAACGATATTTACCGTTTACTAGTTTACCAACAATTGGAAACAGAACTGGTGAAGTGTATTTCCACCACTTTGGATTACCATCAAAAAGATATTCTGTACCGTCAGAAATACCGGTAATGGATTTCAGTTCTGCACCGTGATCATCAATTGTAATGCTCAAGGTGTCATTTTTCAATGTATAAATCATAAAAACACACTCCTCCATTTAATTTTTGACGTAACTTTGACAAAATTATATGTAAATACTACAACTATATTTAATATTCCACAATTAATATAATTATCCTTCAATACGCAAATATATTTATTTTTTTGTTTATACTTGAAAAATATAATTTAATGTTTTAAAATGTAAGTTAAATGAAGTGGAAGGAGGAGTAACTATGTTATACAATAAAGATTATTTAGAACAATTAATGCAGTTAAAAGATCATTTTTCGATAAAAGTAATAACTGGTGTACGCGGTATAGGCAAAACTAAATTGTTATCTGAGTTTGTCAAAACATTAAAAGAACATGGTATACCTAATGAACAAATTATTTTTATAAATTTTGATGAAATAGAAAATATTACTGATTTTCAACAACTTTATGAATTTATAAATGAAAAAATTATGTACCTTGAACAGGCTTATCTGATTTTCGATGAGATTCAACAAGTACAAGGCTGGGAAAAAGCCATTAACGCTTTCTTCGTCGGTTCACCTGTTGATATTTATATTTCGAGTTCCAATAATGGTATTCTATCTGAAGATTTTTTACATTTATTATCAGATCACTATGAATTAATTCATATATATCCTTTAACGTTTAATGAGTATTTAAAAAAGTTTTCTGATACTGAAAAAATAAATAATGATTCTATATTCAAATATTATTTAAAATACGGCGGATTCCCTATACTTACACACACAGAAAAAGATTCTGAAATATTGCCAACATTGTTATCCGGTATTTATTATACTGCCTTAACAAAAGATATTATTTCACGTTATGGTGTTAGAGATGCGGATTTACTTGATTCACTGAATAGATGTTTAGCTGAAAATCTAGGTAAAGCAATAACACCAAAAGTGATTGAAACTTATCTTTCCAACATTGGCAAAATCACTACAGGGTATACAATGGACAATTATTTAAAGATGATTAATGAATCTGGAATTTTTTGTAGAATTTACAGATATGACATTAAATCTAAGACAAAAGTTAATGGCTCCGAACGTTTTTATTGTGCTGATACAGGA
This sequence comes from Selenomonadaceae bacterium, assembly GCA_017484235.1. Taxonomy (GTDB): domain Bacteria; phylum Bacillota; class Negativicutes; order Selenomonadales; family Selenomonadaceae; genus Quinella. Next base: position 225 of record JAFUTM010000070.1, on the reverse strand, counting down.
ATTTATAATTCGCTAATGAATTTTAATAGTGATAATATTAATGCGACACTTGAAAATATTGTTTGTATAGAACTGTGGCGTCAAGGATACGAAGTGTTTGTAGGAAAAATTGGTGAACAACAAGTTAATTTCGTCGCCATTAAAAACTCACAACCTGTTTATATTCAAGTCATTGATACAATTGATAGTAAATCTAAATTAAGAAAAATGCTTAATCCTTTGCAG
>JAFUTM010000069.1 GCA_017484235.1 Selenomonadaceae bacterium | reverse complement strand
GTATATATTTGCCTTGCCTAATTAAATTGCGTGACGCTGCAGTCGCGAGCAACACCTCAGTTGCACTGACTCTGCCGCCGCCAATTTTTTTTATAAGCTGCTGAGAAAAAATACCAATGAATATATCTGAGAATAAATCTCTAACAGAATCGCGCTGGTCGATAGAAAACATACTTTCAATACGCATTGCCGTTTCTGCCGCACCTTTAGTATGCAGAGTGCCAAGCACAAATATGCCGGCGGCCGCTGCTTCCATTGCCATAGACATAGTATCACAATCGCGAATTTCGCCGACGAGTAAAACGTCCGGCATCTCACGCAGCGCACTCTTTAAAGCTTGTGGAAATGATAAAAAGTCTCTGCTCAACTCACGCTGACTGATGAAACAATTATTATTTGCGTGCTCAAACTCAATCGGGTCTTCTAAAGTTAAAATATGACACGAACGCGATTTTGATATAGCATCAATGAAAGCCGCCAGTGTTGTTGACTTTCCAGAGCCAGTTCTGCCGGTTACTAAGAGCAGACCTTGATTAGCGTCGATTAATTTTGATAACGCCATCGGTGCATTAATATCATTGAGCGACGGAATTTTTGAAGGAATAAGCCGCATTGCCAGAGCTGGCTGTTCACGCTGAAAGTAAACATTTATGCGGAAACGCCGGCTTTTATATTTCCACGATAAATCCAATTCGCGCTGTGTAATAAGTCGAGACTGTTGTTCTTTAGTAAGTGCAGCGTTTAAAAATTCGTTGATTTCATTGAGTGACGGCACAGTAATATTTGCGACTGGAATCAATGCGCCGTCCTTCCGAATAAAGGGCTGCTGCCCGACAGTTAAATGTATATCCGATGCGTCGAGGTTTAATGCTTCTTCTGCCAAAAATTCGATTTTATTCATAATAATCACCATTTGCTATTGTTTTAAAGTAAAATACGCAATTTCCGGCGGGCAGCCTAATCTGAATGGAAACCAGCTGCCATTGCCAACGTGGACATATCCATAACAATTATCATTAATCACCATACCACGCGTATACTTAAAAATCGGAAACAGCGGCAAGCCGAATATACCAATCTGACTGCCGTGCGTGTGTCCGGTCAGCGTCAACGGTATGTTAAATTCTATCGCATCGTCGATAAACTCAGGGTGGTGCGCCAACAGAATACAGACCGCATCATCTGGTACATTTTGCATTGCCTCAGTTAAATATTCGCGGCGCAGGTTATTAAAATTCGACTGCTCGCGTTCGTCTTTAGACTGCGTTACAGGTGCGCCCATCGGATAATCAACACCGACCATATAAAGTTTTAAATTTGGGTTGACGGATTCCGCGCGGTTGACGAGCCAATGAATTTTCGTCTGTTTGAGACCTTCTTCAATTGCACTGATGCCTCTGTGGTGCTCGTGGTTGCCGTGACAGTAGTAAATTCCATATTTAAACTTGTCACAAAAACTGTCGACGAGTTTAATGGCTTCGTTATTAATTTCAACGGAATCAAAAATATCACCGGTTATCGTCAGTAAGTCCGGCTTAGCGTCAACGATACGAGTCAATAATTGTTCTAATTTTTCAAGTGAGTAGAACGCACCGAGATGAATATCACTAATCTGCGCAATTTTAAAATATTCTAATTCTTCAGGTAGATTCTTAATTTTTATGTCATAGAAATTATCAAGAGTATCATTTCTTTCAATTTGATTAGCATAATCCGCCG
>JAFUTM010000068.1 GCA_017484235.1 Selenomonadaceae bacterium | reverse complement strand
TTTGCCAGCGGCGTCTTCGTAAATGCCTTTGACAGTGAGGAAAAATATCCGGTAATTCGTGGAAAAGTTACAATAACAATTAAACCACTTGAAAGCGTACTTCTTCATCACGTGCCTCAAAAGCAGAATTATGACCGCCGCGCAGGTATCCTATTACACCCAACGTCGCTGCCGTCCAAATATGGAATTGGTGACTTTGGCAAAGAGGCTTACGAATTTATTGATTATTTAAAGGCGGCTGGTCAATCAATTTGGCAGATTTTACCACTTAATCCAGTTGGCTTCAGCTATTCGCCTTATCAATCGCCTTCGGCATTTGCAGGCAATCCGATGTTAATATCTCTTGATGACTTAATTGAACGCGGACTTCTTGACCAATCAGATGTGCAAACAATAACTTCAAGAAATGCAGTTGACTTTGATCGCGTTATAACACTAAAAACCACCTGCATTAAAAAGGCATTTGATAATTTTGTCAGTCAAAACAACGGCGATTTACATAAAGAATTTAATAACTTCTGCAGCAAAGAAGCATACTGGCTTGATGATTACGCATTATTTATGTCAATTAAGAAGGATAATCGCGGCAAAGACTGGACTGACTGGAGCGATGAAGTTAAACAGCGCGATGAGGCTGCATTATCAAAACTCCGTGATAAATTATCAGATGAAATTAAATTTGAACAGTTCCAGCAGTTTATCTTCACGACTCAATGGAATAAGCTGCACGCCTATGCCAAAGAACGCAGTATTGACATTTTAGGTGATATGCCAATATTTATATCAGGAGACAGTTCAGACGTATGGGCAAATCAAAAACTCTTTAAACTTAACAAAGACGGCACACCTTACAAAGTGGCCGGTGTACCACCAGATTATTTCAGCGAGACTGGTCAACTTTGGGGCAATCCTCAATATGACTGGGAAGTAATGAAAGAAGATAATTATAAATGGTGGAAGCTGCGCTTTAAAAAGTTGTTTGAGACAGTTGACATCGTACGTATCGACCATTTTCGTGGTTTTGAGTCTTATTGGGAAGTCGACGGAGATGAAAAGACGGCAATTAACGGCGAGTGGAAGAAAGGACCTGGCAAGCCGTTCTTTGACGACATAGAAAAAGAGTTCGGTGATCTTTCGCTCCGAATTGTTGCTGAAGATTTAGGTATTATTACTGATGAAGTTGAGGAACTCCGCAATGATTGCGATTTTCCTGGTATGAAGATATTACACTTTGAACTGAGCTTTAATGAAGATGGCCGCATTGGTTTCGTTGCACCTGAAAACTCGCTGGTTTATACCGGCACTCACGACAACAACACAACCGTCGGCTGGTTTATGGAAGACGTCGACAACTCAAGCAAGGCCTCAATCGCTGAACTTCTTGGTGCAGATGTACGCCGTCCAGATGACGTATGTCAAAAGCTCATTGAGTTTGCCTATGCTTCTTATGCGCGGTTTGCAATTCTGCCGATGCAGGACGTACTTAAACTTGACAGTCACAGTCGAATGAATACACCTGGCACCGTCGGCACTAATTGGAAATGGCGGCTTAAACCAGATTATCAGCTTGAAGCTGAAGCCGGCAAATTAAAGGCACTTTGCAATAAGTATCTACGTTAATCTGTCATAAAATAAATATTGCCATAAGTCTCTGTTGATAGAAGAACTTATGGCTTATTTTTATATTTAAAATTGTATGGATAATTACTAATTGTTAATTGTCATAAGGTGCCCTTAGTCGAAGGTATGTCGTGCATACGTGGATCGGACTCAACCGCAATTCGGAGTGCGTGCCCTAATGCTTTAAAAACGGCTTCGACTTTATGATGAGAATTGTTGCCGTATAAAACTTTAGCGTGAAGAGTTATGCCTGCGTTAAATGCTAATGCCCGCAAAAATTCTTCAGTCAATTCCGTGTCATAGCTGCCAATCATCGGTGCCATATTCCCACCGTCATAAACTAAGAATGGGCGGCCACTAATATCAAGTGAGACAAACGCCAAAGCCTCGTCCATTGGAAGATAAAAAGTGCCATAACGATTGATACCGCGTTTGTCACCAAGCGCAGTTTTTATTGCTGAACCAAGAGCAATGCCAATGTCTTCAATGCTGTGATGACCGTCAACCTCAATGTCTCCGTCACACTCAACGTCCAGATTAAATCGACCGTGCGCAGCAAAAAGATTGAGCATATGATCGAAAAATCCGATACCTGTATTGATGTGTGTCACACCTTCGCCATCGAGATTAATCGCAACCTTTATTTTAGTCTCGTTCGTGCTGCGATTGATTTCTGCATATCTCATAATATTATCACGCCTCTCTTAATTAAAAATGTTATTGATATTTATGCAAATATA
>JAFUTM010000067.1 GCA_017484235.1 Selenomonadaceae bacterium | reverse complement strand
TTTTGACCTGAGTTAATAGCCCAAGTCAGTTATTTTTATAGGGTTTTCCAAAGTCTATCTGCGCTGAGCACTCTGACCAACGGTTCTCTCGACTTCGAGTGTCTTAGTCTGACTCACACTTTTATTATACTCAATTTAAAAGTTTAAGTCAAGGAGGTGTTTTGCGGTGCTTCCTCCCCGACCTTAGAGGTCGGAGTATCCGTGCCGTGATTAAGATGAAATTATAAAAAATTTTTATATACATGGAGGTGTTGGTCGTGAAAAGAATTATTATGTTTATGGGTTTACCTCCGACGGATACAATATAGTGTTTGCCAACAACGCCGGTGCAAAAGGAGCCTTTACTGTTCAAGATAACAAAGGATATGCACTTGAATATGATGTTATGGTTAAAATTGCTCAGTTAGTAGGATAATGATATGAAAAATTTTATTTTTACAATGACTATAATGTTTGGAATAATCGCGAGTTCAATTTTATCAATGACAAAAGCTGAGGCTGCTGAATACTATTTAGGCGATTATTCAAATTGCAGTTTTTATCTGCTTGGGGAATCAATCAACATTCACAATGATACGAACGGCTTTGACTGTATAACTGCTGCTGTAAAAAATGGCAGTATATTGCTTTATGTTGGCTTTTCCTTCAGAATGTCCAATAATGGAATATATGTCACAATGTCAAGCAATGTAGATAATCGAACGAAACAAGGAGTTATTTATCCGACTAATAATAATGGCTGGCCTCTTGCTTGGCAAGCGTGGTATTACAGTATGCAAATAATTAGCGCAGCTGCCGGACGGAGATAATCAATTAATTGTTTGATGTAGTAATTATTAGAAGGTGTTGATTATGGCGAAAAAGATTTTTATGATGGTGTTTTTTGTGGCTTCATTGGTTGTTATTAATGGTCAAAATAATCTCGCTGAAGCTTATAATGTTCATATTGGAACCTACAGTACAGGTTATGAAGCCTACATTATGACTGAAACTATCAGTTTCAATTCTGCCTATGCCGCAGACGCGACCAGTGCTTATTGTACGATTAGAGCCATAAAAGGCAACAGCGTTTTGTATATTGATTATAATTACTGGAAAGATCACAATAACAATTGGCGTTATTCTAATTCTCAAGGTTATAGCGGCCGTATAGGCAGCTCTGCAAATATTTCCAGAAAAGCATTATATTATATTTTAGGACATTAATATAATTTTTATTTAAGATGATTTTTGAGGTGATTTTATGCGAAAAGTTATGTTGACAATGTTGCTGGTGGTTGCAGTAATTATTGTTGGTGCTCAAAACAACAGGGCTGAAGCTTACGATATTTATGTCGGTACTTATGGCAGTGGTCTTAAGGCTTATTTGATGACTGAATATATTAACTATAACGGTTATAGAACTTTTGATTGTACCATTAAAGCTACTGGTTATATGACAGTTTATGTTGATTATAGCTTTTGGAATTATGCAGGTGAGTCACACTTCCACTTTAAAAACTCTCAAGGTTATAGCGGTATAGTATCTCCTGGCTCTGTTGAAGATAATATTGTTAAAAATTATCAAAGTTTATGGAGTCAAAGAATTAGAAATAGGTGATAAATATGAAAAAAGTAATTACAATAATTATGTTTGCCGTTGCGATTATCCTTGCTAGTAATCATAATACTGCTGAAGCATACGAGATTTACTGCGGCACGTTTAATGACGGCAGTGAGGTCTATTTAATTACGGAATCGGTCAACGGTGTGAGGGAAGGTCTTGACTGCACCGTTAGAACCGTCAGAGGTCGAAGCAGCAGTTATATCCATTATCGTTTTGATTTAGCTGCTACTGCTCTTTGGTATGAAAATTCTCACGGCTCCAGCGGTAAAGTTCTTACTAATATGCCTGTAACCAAAAGAATATATGATGAGGCAAGAAATTTTGTTTAATGAGGTGAGGTGTATTTATGTATAAACTTAAAAAAATTTTGTCAGCGTTAATGTTGGTGGCTGTATTTTGTATTATTAGTGGTCAGAATAATGTAGCTGAAGCTAGAGATGTTTGGATTTATACTGAATATGACAAGTACTATGGAAAAATTGAACACTATATAGTTACAGAAACCATAAAAAGAGATTATTCGCAATATCACGGTCACGGAATATCCGTTAAAACTAAAGAATTATGCAGTAGTTATCAAGGTGGCGTTGGTGACGACGGATATTTCTTTATGAAATCTGGAAATAGTTATAAATATTTAAATAGTTTGGCAGCTCGTCCTATACCTGTTGAGCAATCGGAACTTGCAAGAAAAATCCTTTATTATTGCCTCGACTATCTTGGATAATGAATAAAAATGGTCAATAAAGTAATTTCTATATTAAAAGCAGTCGTAAATTTTTATTGGGCGGCTGTTTTTTATTGACAGTTGACGGTCTACCATATTTTCTATTATAATTAACGCCGTAATAAATAATGAAAGGCAATTGTTATGGATACTCAAAACATTATAACTATACCGGACGGCAAAGTTCGTGACTATATCGACAACAAGTTAAGAAACGACACGCCCGAAGAATACGTTCGTCAAACTATCGAAAGGCGACTTGTCGACGAACACCGCTACAGCAGATTTCAAATTGCCGTTGAATATATATTGCAGGTCGGCTCACGCAAGCCGCGTGCAGACCTCGTTATATTTGACAACAATCTCGACGCGACTCAGCACACGCAAGAAAAAGTAAAAATTATAATCGAATGTAAGCGCGAATCAATTAAGGCAGGCGATTCCAAAGACGGAATTAGGCAGCTGCAATCGTATATGTCAGTTTGTCCAAACTGTGAATTTGGAATGTGGACCAATTCTGTGGAAAAATTTGTATTTCGCAAAGTGCTGAACGACCGCAACGAAATAGAGTTTGTAGATTACAATGATATTCCATCTGTGGAAGGTAATATCGCTGAAATTGACAGACCAGTGCGCGACAATCTCAAAAACGCAAGTGACGATAATCTCTTATTTGTCTTCAGGACGTGCCACAATCACATTTATGCCAACGACGGTTTGCAGAAGCAGCCCGCCTTCTTTGAGTTATTGAAATTAATTTTTTGTAAGATTGAAGATGAACGCAACATTCAAGGCGAGTTGGAATTTTTTGCAACGTCCGCTGAAAAGCGCAGCCTTGATGGACAGCTCACAGTCAAAAATCGTATTGGCAAAATTTTTAGTAGAGTCAAGTCTAAATATGGCAAAATCTTCGCTAAAGATGACGAGATTAAACTCCAGCCGCGCAGTCTGGCAAACGTCGTCAGTGAGCTGCAAAAATATGATTTGTTGCACACAAACATTGACATCAAAGGAAAAGCCTACGAAGAAATTGTTGGAGCTAACCTGCGCGGTGATCGTGGCGAATTCTTTACGCCGCGCAACGTTATGAAAATGGTTGTTGATATGATTGATCCGCAGCCTAACGAAAGAGTGTTGGACAGCTCCTGCGGCACGGGCGGATTTTTAGTTATGGCGATGAATCGCGTCATTGACACTTTACGGCAAAAATATTTTAAACGCTTTGGCAGCAACAATTCTATTTGGCAAAGTCAACTTCAAGATTTAATCTCCGAGACGGCAAGGAATAACTTTTTTGGTTTTGATTTGAATCCAGACCTGGTTAAAGCAACAAAAATGAATATGGTGATGAACAATGACGGAAGCGGCAATATTTTACAAACAAACTCTCTACTGCCACCTCACGAATGGTCGGACGATTTCAAGAATCAGTTTGCTGCCGCACTTAAAATTGAGACGGTAGAACTGAGAAGTCATACGGCGATTGCTCACTTCGACGTAATTGTAACGAATCCACCATTTGGAAGTAATATACCATTTAAAGATGACTCTATATTGAAACAATATGAGCTGGCTCACGTTTGGAAGATGGATAAATCGACTGGCAAATGGACGATAACAGATAAACTTCAATCCTCTGTGCCGCCAGAGATTTTATTTATCGAACGATGCACGCAAT
>JAFUTM010000066.1 GCA_017484235.1 Selenomonadaceae bacterium | reverse complement strand
TTTATATTTATTAATTTAAGTAAAACAAAACCTCACGTGGGCACTAATCAATAAGATACAATGCCCACGCTTGAGGTTATAAATTTATTGTTTTAAGAATCAACTCGGAGGTGTTTATTAAATGAGTGTGGAACTTAAAAAAGGACAAAAATTCGACCTCACTAAAACTAATCCAAATTTAAAACGATTATTAATAGGTTTAGGCTGGTCCTCAGGACAGGGCGTCGATTTAGATACAGCTGCCTTCCTGCTTGGCAGTGATGGCAAAGCTGCTTCTGATGATGATTTCATTTTTTATGGCAATTTAACTCATAAATCCGGCAGTGTTCAGCACAGTGGTGATAATGTTACGGGCGGTACTGGTGATGTAGAACAGATTCACGCTGATTTAACCAAAATTCCTCAATCAATCAATAAAATTGCTTTTACCGTTACGATTTACGACGCTGACGCTCGTCGGCAAAATTTTAGCAATGTGCACGGTGCTTATATAAGAATTATTGATGAAGATAATGGAACGGAGCTTGCCCATTTTAATCTTGGCGATTCTTTTTCTGTTGAAACGGCAGTTGTCGCCGCTGAAATTTATCGTCACAAAGGTAACTGGAAATTTAACGCTATCGGTGCCGGTTTTAGCGGCGGTCTAGCTGCTTTATGCAAGAATTTTGGAATAGACGTAACGGATGATACAAATACTTCATCGCCAACGCCTAATATATCGTCAACTCAGCAACCAACTCCGACACCACCTCAACCTACTTCAAACGCTCCTACATCTTCGTCTATACAAAGTCGGAGAGGACCTACCAGATTAGATCCACCTGGTTCAAGCAGAAAGCCAACTCGTTTAGATCCGCCTAATGCTAATCAAGCAGCTCACTCCGTCTCATCGTCTATTCCACCAACTCCGCCTAAAAAAGTTGAACTTCGCAAAGGTCAAAAAATTAGTCTCGTTAAGACTGGAAATACTTTGGGTGAAATAGTTATTAACTTAAACTGGTCTCAACCTGTCAGATCATCAAGACAATCTACCGGATTGCTTAGCAGAATTTTTGGTTCTAAACAAAGCAATTCTATTGATTTAGATTTAGCCTGTTTATATGAATTAAAAAATGGCGACAAAGGCGTGGTACAGGCTCTCGGTAATTGTTTTGGTTCTTTAAATAACGCACCTTATATTGCACTTGACGGTGACGACCGTTCTGGCTCCAATGCGGCTGGTGAAACTATTAGAGTCAATGGCAAGCACGTCGATAAAATTAAGCGTATATTAGTCTTTACTTTCATTTATGAAGGCGTTGCCAATTGGCGTGAGGCTGACGGTGTTGTAACGGTGAAATGCCCTGGCAGTCCTGATATTATAGTCAGAATGGACGAGTATAACTCTGATTTGCCAAACTGCGGCATCGCCCTGCTTGAAAATCAAGGCGGCACTTTCAGCGTTGAAAAAATTGTTAAGTTTTATCCTTCAACCAGGTATCTTGACCAAGATTTTGGTTGGGGACTGCGCTGGACTACTGGAAGGAAAGATTAAAAATCACAATTTACAATGAAAATTAGTTTCTAAGAAGTGGACTTGAGTTCCACTTTTTTATTACACTAATCATCAACTTTTTTAACAAAATATCAAAAAATACTTGATTAATTAAAAAAGTGGTGATATACTTAATCGTTGTTTAGATTATTGCTCCCTGCTCCGATAAACGGAGTCAAAGACCAAAGAGGAGGTGTATTTATGAGAAAGTACGAAATAATTTTCATTGTCAAACCACTTGAAGAAGAAGCAATTAATGCTGTAATTGAAAAATTCTCTAAGTTGATTACGGCAAATGGTGGTACTATTGACAAAGAAGATCGCTGGGGCAAAAAGCGTTTAGCTTACGAAATCAAAAAAGAAGCTGAGGGCTTTTATGTTCTGTTTTATGTAACTTGCGAGCCAGCTTGCGTTGATGAATGTGATCGTGTTATGAAAATTACTGATGATATTTTAAAACATATGATCGTTCGTTCTGACGAGAAAGAGGCGTAAGATAATGAACAAGGTTATTCTTACTGGCAATCTTGCCCGCGATCCAGAAATGCGTTATACTCAATCTGGTAAAGCTGTTGCGACTTTTTCACTGGCGGTAAGTAGAGGTTGGAGACGACCAGCTGATAGTCAGCAACCAACATCTGATTTTTTTAATATTATTGCTTGGGATAAGAAAGCTGAATTTTGCAGCAAGTACCTTAC
>JAFUTM010000065.1 GCA_017484235.1 Selenomonadaceae bacterium | reverse complement strand
TGGAGCTGCGTGCTGCCGGTTTTACTCAGCCAATTTTAATTTTAGGTCTGGTGCCAGCGACTGCGGCGAATGAGATTGTTGCAAATGACATAACGCAAGCCGTCGCTGATTTTGACCTTGCAAGGGCTATTTGTCAGGCAGCCGTAAGCCAAAATAAAACGGCTAAAGTTCACCTTAAAGTTGAAACCGGTATGGGCAGGATCGGCGCTTCACCGGAAGAGGCAGTTGAGCTTGCTACTTCAATATCGTTGATGCCCAATGTGGAGCTTGAGGGAATCTTTTCGCATTTCGCCGCTGCCGATACTAAGGATAAGACTTTTGTCAATGAGCAGCTTGCATTATTTAACAAAACGATTGACGAAATAAAAAAGCGCGGTGTTGAAATAAAAATTCGCCACATTGCTGAGTCTGCGGCGATTTTGGAAATTCCAGAAGCCCACTTTGATATGGTGCGTTCCGGTATAATAACTTATGGACTTTATCCATCTGACGAGGTGACTCGCCCTATCGAAATTAAACAGGCGATGCGTTTGGTAAGTCGCGTTGCTTTTATAAAAAAAATTAAAGCCGGCACTTCGATTGGATATGGTCGTGACTTTATTACCGAACGTGACAGTGTAATCGCAACTATGCCGCTTGGTTACGCTGACGGTTATATTCGTGCTTACAAAGGTTTTTATGTTGAAATCAATGGCCAGCGTGCGCCAATTGCAGGTCGCGTATGTATGGATCAGGTTATGATCGACGTCACTGATATTGAAAATATAAAAGTCGGTGATGAGGTTACGCTGTTCGGATCGGATACACTGACAATTGATGACGCGGCTAATCATCTTAAAACTATCAATTACGAGGTCACCTGTCTGGTCTCAAGTCGTGTTCCAAGATTTTACATCAATTAAAAATGGAGAGCGCTCTCAACATCAACAGTACAAATTAAATAATTGTGCCTATTGATTAGTAAGTTAAGCTCTCCGATATATATCAAAATTCTATTAATATTTAATTAAAATATCATATTAACTATGACATAAGTAATTGCACCTACAACTGCTGTGCACGGAATTGTCATTACCCACGCCGTTACCATTTGTTGAGCCACGCCCCAATGTACAGCGTTCACTCGTTTTGCTGTACCAACGCCCATAATGGAGCCGCTGACAACGTGAGTCGTTGAAACTGGCAAATGTAAAAGCGTTGCCGAGAATACTGTGATTGATGAGTTTAAGTCCGCTGCAAAACCGCTGATTGGTTCCAGTTTAAAGATTTTGCCGCCGATCGTCTTGATAATGCGCTGACCGCCGAACGCTACGCCCAATGCCATTGCCGTTGCGCAAAGGATTTTGACATATGTCGGCACTTCAAATTCTGTGATAAAACCGCCGCTGAAGAGTGCAAGTGTTATGATACCCATTGACTTTTGCGCATCGTTTGAGCCGTGTGAAAATGCCATTGACGCTGCCGACAATATCTGCATTTTTCGGAATTTGTCGTTGACCGTGTGCGGACTCATCGAGCCAAATAGTCGGAACAAAATATTCATTATGATGATGCCAAGAAACCACGCCACGACCGGCGAAGCAATCAGTGAAATGACGATTTTACCAATGCCATTGAAATTCAAGCCCGATGAACCAATTGAGACCATTACTGCACCGATCATTCCTCCAATCAGTGCGTGTGACGAACTTGAAGGCATTGAAAACCACCAAGTCAATATATTCCATACAATCGCTCCAAATAAAGCCGCGATAATTATCTTTTCGTCGACAATACGAGTATCACTCACGATGTCACCACCAATAGTTTTTGCTACGCCCGTCGATACCATTGCACCTAAAAAGTCCAAACACGCCGCCATCATTACCGCTGTATTCGGAGGTATTGCTCGCGTCGAAACCGCAGTTGCGATTGCGTTTGCGCTGTCGTGAAATCCGTTTATAAAGTCAAACAGCAGTGCAAGCACTATAACTGTGAACATCAATAATTGAAGTTCTTGCATTTATTTCACTCCCAAAATAAAACTTCAAATTTTAAGCGTATTTCATAACGCCGCCGCGAAGAATGTTACCCAGCTTATTGCAGTGATCCTGAGTCTCTTCCAGGTCTTCAAGTATATTTTTCCACTTTATAAGGTGAATGGTTCTGTTAGCCGGATCGCGTGTTGCATCGTCGTAGAGAATTCCGACTTCTTCACGATATACCATATCGGCTTTACTTTCGTATTCTCTGACTTTAGCACAGGCATCGAGTATCTCGCGTTGATTTTTCTTGATGTCGCTGAGAAGTTTAAACGCTTTAACCAATTCGTTAGTACTCTCAACAATCCAGTTAGTCAGCATCGGGCATTTAGCTGTTGCGTGACCGGCGCGGCTCATAATGATTCTTTGAAGAGTGCCCTGCAGAAGATCAACGCCATTATCAAGCTCTCTGGCAATCATGTAAATGTCTTCGCGATCAATCGGTGTAATAAACGACAAATTGAGTTTTTCTATGATCCTTTCGTTGACTTCATCGGCCTTTGCCTCAAGTCCAAGAATTTCGTCAATTCTTTCCAAAGCTTTGTTAGGATCCTTGATAATTTCATCAAGCAGTACCGCACCAAGATGGAAGTATTTCGCATTGTTGACAAATAAATCAAAGAACTCAGTATCTTTGCGTGAAAAGTTAAACATTTTATTTTATTCCTCCTCAAAATAAGTGAAGATTTACGAACAACGTTATTATATCATTTTATCAAATTAATTAAAAGCATAAATTAAAAAAACTCTCCAATGATGAAGAGCTTTTTCATTTATATTAACTTCGAAATTAATTGCAAAAAAATGGTGCCGAAGATCGGACTTGAACCGATACGTTGTTGCCAACGGCAGATTTTGAGTCTGTTGCGTCTGCCAATTCCGCCACTTCGGCGCAAGTGTATTGTAACACTATTATGTAAAATTGTCAATCTTTTTTATTACAAAATTATATAATGTAATTCTATCTGAGAAAGTGATTAGTCTATTTTACAATTTACTTGCAAATTTACAAAATTAATGCGATAATTTTTTTAGGCTAATGAAAAATAGATAGGTGGGTGGTATTATGAAACTAAAAAAGATTATTACACCTTTGACGGTCTGCA
>JAFUTM010000064.1 GCA_017484235.1 Selenomonadaceae bacterium | reverse complement strand
TGAGAATTTCAAAGCATACGGCAGCAAAGTTTTGGAAACCTTCCAGTCTCGTGCAATTGACAAAGGCATCGGCATTGCTGAACCGTCATTTGAAGGCGTGCGTTTGATTTTCAAAGGTGACGGTGCAGACGGTTGGGCACTCCTCAGAATGTCACTGCACGATCCAAATATGCCACTTAATATCGAAAGTAAGACCAGTGGTGGCTGCAAGCACATATATCAGATCGTAAAAGAACTGATCAATGGTTTTGATGCGCTGGTTGTTCCTGAGTAATCTAAAATATTTTGTACAATAAAAAAGTAGGCAACTCATTTTGAATTGTCTACTTTTATTTTTGACTAAATTTTGTTTTTATAAATTGTTATTAATATTGAATAATTATTACATTTCAGCTAAAAATGCGGAGTAACCTTTTTTCGTTTCGTAGATGTCAATTTTAGAAGTCGCTTCCCAAGGCGCGTGCATACTTAAAACGGCAACACCGCTGTCGATTACATTCATACCATAGGCCGCCATAATATAAGCTATCGTACCGCCGCCGCCAAGATCGACCTTGCCAAGTTCACTGAATTGATAGTGAACGTTGTGTTTGTCGAGGGCATTGCGAATTTTAGCAACGTACTCAGCATTTGCATCAGATGAGCCGGACTTGCCGCGCGAGCCGGTAAACTTATTAAAGACCATACCTTTACCGAGATAAGCAACATTCTTTTTATCATAAGCTGAAGCGTACAGCGGATCGAATGCACTTGACACATCGGACGATAACATAACCGAATTGGCAAGCGCACGACGAATCGCAAGTTCTGAGTATTGACCGGCAAGATTCATCACTTCAGCTAAAATATTTTCAAAGAACTTTGACTTCATACCAGTTGCACCGAATGAACCAATTTCCTCTTTATCAACTAAGAGACAGCAGTTTGTTCTGGCTGGTGTATCTGACGCCTCAAGCATTGCAACAAGTGAAGTGTATGAGCAGACGCGATCGTCCTGCCCATATCCAAGCACCATTGATTTATCAAGGCCAAGCTCACGTGCACGACCAGCCGGAACCAGTGCAAGTTCTGCGGATAAAAAATCTTCTTCTTCAATATCATAATTATCTTTGAGCAGTTTAATGATTCCAGCCTTGACGGATTCTTTATCGCCGTCTTTAAGTGGATAGTTGCCAATTAAAATGTCCAGCTTCTCGCCTTCTATGACTTTAGACGCTTTCTTTTCCATTTGTTCCTGTGACAGATGAATCAACAAATCTGTGACGCAGAAAACTGGATCGTCAGCTTTCTCACCGATATTAATATTTATTGTAGTGCCGTCCTTCTTAATAACGACACCGTGCATAGCAAGCGGCAAAGTTACCCATTGATACTTTTTTATGCCGCCGTAGTAATGAGTATCAAACAATGCAAAGCCGCCATCTTCATAAAGCGGATTCTGTTTTAAATCCAGGCGGCAAGTGTCGATATGAGCACCTAAAATTTTAAGACCGCGCTCAATCGGTTCAGTGCCAATGTTAAACAATACGATTGACTTATTCATACAGACGGCATAGACTTTGTCGCCGGCTTTTAAGCTGTCGAACTGGTCGATGTTTTTATAGCCGGCTTGCTGCGCCTGTCTGATAGTTTCGTTTACAGATTCGCGCTCAGTCTTGCAATCGCTTATGAAATCAATATAACCAGCACTGAGCTTATCAAGGGCAGCCTTGTCAGCCTCATTATAAGTATTCCATACGGACGGCTTTTTATCTTTCTTATCTTCAGACATAATAATATCAAACTCCTCATTATAATAAATTTTAATCAGTTTAGCACGTTTAAATGTTTATGTCAAACTTATATTACGAAGCTCTGCGCCTTCAAAATTCGTAATAAAATTATGAGACGGATTCTTTGATTTATGAAATTATGCTTGACGAGTGTTATTAGATATGATAAACTATATTGACCGCTCGACGAGGTATAATTAATGTGAAAACGTTTAACCGAAGTTGGCGAGTACATCTAATGAGAGGTGTTTTAACAAGTGTATGCAATAATTAGAACCGGCGGCAAGCAATACAAAGTCGCCGAAGGTGATTCAATCGTAATTGAAAAGCTGCCAGGTGTTGACGAGGGTGCGAGCGTCACCTTTGAAGAAGTGCTGACAGTAGTGGACGGCGACGAAGTTAAAATTGGTCGTCCTTTTGTAGACGGTGCAAAAGTGAAGGGCACAGTCGAAGAAAATGGCAAAGGTCCAAAAATTCGTGTGTTTAAATATAAATCAAAAGTTAATTATCGTAAACGCATTGGACATCGTCAGCCGTATACAAAAGTTAAGATTGATAAAATTGAAGGTTAACAAATGATAAGAGTCACAATTTACAGACACGGTGACAAAATCAGCGGCTTCTCAATTAAAGGGCACAGCGGTAAGGCTCCACGTGGAGAAGATATCTATTGTGCGGGCATATCGACGGTATCACAGGCGGCTTATATGTGCATAACAGATCATTTGCACCGTGAAGTAGCCGGCAATGTTTATGATGATGTGTTGGAATTGAGACTGCTGGACGAACCGGACGAATTAACGGAAGCTGTATTTCAAACTATGTTAATTG
>JAFUTM010000063.1 GCA_017484235.1 Selenomonadaceae bacterium | reverse complement strand
GCTTTTGGCATTTTAAATAGCGTAGGACTTGGCGACTTTGCAGTAAATGATATTAATGAATATATCAATCGTGCTGTTACTTTGGCGAATGATAAAGAAGGTCTCAATCTGCTGCATAAGAATCTTCGTAATATGGTTCAAAAATCCGAAGCAGTTCAACCGAGCCACTATGTTAAAGTACTGGAACAATATTACGAATACATTATCCGTCAACTACAGCCTTCTAATCAATAATTAGGAATTATAAATTAGGAATGAGGAATTATTTAATTCGTAATGCTTAATTAATTAATTCATAATTCAGCATTCCTAATTCCTCATTAATTTTTGGAGTTTAATATGTCAGATAATGAAAAAGAATTTACTTGTATGACACTTGACTATGTGCTGCGTTTTAAGTGTGATGGATTAACGTGTAAAGCCAGCTGCTGCAAAGGCTATCAAGTTGATATTGACAGACAGACTCACGAAAAGTATAAATCTATTTCTAATAAAAAGCTGCGTTCAAAAATTCTGGACAGTTTATATTGGAATCCATCAAGTAAAACTTATCGTATGAATCTCAAGAATAATGCCGTTTGTCCAATGCTGCAAAAAAATTATCGCTGTCTGATTCAAAAACATTTTGGCGAAGAGTTTTTGTCTGATATTTGTTCAGATTTTCCACGACGTACTTATGTGATAGATCAGCTCGTTGAGAGAAGTTTAAGTTTAACCTGTCCGGTAGCAGCTCGGCTTGCACTCCTCAATCCAAAACCGATGAAATTTAGTATAATTAAATTTAAAACAACACATTCTGCCAGCTTCTTTTATAAAAGTTATAACGAAATTCCAACGGTAAAATATCTGCCGTTGATTCAGCAGATTGCTTTTGAAGTTTTACAGGATAGGCGCCTTACTTTAAATCAGCGCCTGTCGGCCTTTGGTATAATGTTATCGGAAATTGATAAATTGATTGCTAATGGTAAAGGAGAGCACCTCAATTTAATTACAAGTATTTATCGTTCAGAAAATTATTTTAATGATTTGTCAGCTAAGGTAAAGTCACTGCCATTCCATAAAGATCAGTATCTGCGCATAATGTTTGCTCTAGCGGATAAAATCTTTTCAAAGGCAGTAGTATATTATTCAACTAAACAGCGCAATTTTGTACAATACGTTTTGAAGGCCTTTAAGTTTGAAGGCTCAACGACTAAGTCGCTGGCTGATGTATCTAAATTGTACGATAAAAATATTGAACTCTACAAAGAACATTTATACCGGCCGCTTGAATATGTAATGGAGAATTATATTGTTCACAATTTTTTTGCCGGTATTTATCCGTGCCACATTCCAGATACGTTGATGAATAATTATTTTCTGTTTCTTACGCTGTATAAGTTTTTTGAGTTTGGATTAATGTCGATGACGGCGGTAATGGGTGAAGAATTGTCAATTGATGATATAATTGAATTTGTCGGCAGGTTTTCAAATAGAATCGATCACGCGACGCAGTTTGCACAAATTACGTTGGATTATATTTCAACCTTTGAACAATGGCCGTTGGAATTATTATCTTCGCTCATTGACGGCAATGTTTGAGAGGATAAATTAAAAATACATGAATAGATTAAAATTAACAATATTACTTGGATCACTGGCGGCGTTGGCACCGCTCTCAACGGATATGTACTTGCCCGCGCTGCCACTGATGCACGGTGAGTTTAATGTGGAGCCGAGTGCTATACAGTTGACCTTGACAATGACGATGATTGGCATGGCGGTCGGACAAATTGCAGCAGGTCCTATAAGTGACCGATTCGGGCGAAGGATGCCGCTTGTTATAGGAATGTTGGCTTTTGCTTTGTCAACGTTCGGCTGTATGATGTCCAACTCAATAATAATCTTCCTCATCTTCAGATTGCTGCAGGGTATTTCCGGCGCATTTGGAATAGTTATTGCCCGCGCAATTGCCCGTGACGTGTGTCAAGGTGCAGATTTGACTCGCTTCTTTGCAATGCTGATGCTCGTCAATGGACTTGCGCCTATTCTTGCTCCTGTCATTGGCGGCCAAATCTTACTGCTCACCTCGTGGCGCGGCATTTTTGCACTCTTGGCAATAATCGGATTAATGCTTTTAATATCGTCAATTCGGTTTAATGAGACGCTGCCAGATTCAATGCGTGCGGCAGATGTTGTGTCAAGCTTCAAAAATTTTGGATTGCTGATGAAAGACAATTACTTTTTCGGTCATTGCCTAATGCAGTGCTTTTTCGGCGCGGCGTTCTTTACTTATATATCCGGCTCGCCGTTTTTATTTCAAAACATATACGAAGTCTCACCGCAGGTTTACAGTGCAATATTCGGCGGCATCGGTGCAGTAATTGCCCTTACCGGAGCTTTACCGGCAAGGCTGGCTGGCAGAGTGCAGGATATAAAAATGCTTATTTGGACAATTATTCAGGCGGTAATCGGCAGTATATTGTTTTTCTGCTGTGTGATATATAAGGCACCTATTGAATTTACTTTAGCGACTCTGGTAATAACGGTGCCGACAATTTCCATTTTTGGCGCGACAAGTTTTTCACTTGCAATGCGTAAACACGGAAATATGGCGGGCTCAGCTTCAGCATTAATCGGCTTCTTCTCAATGATTTCAGGTGGTTTAATGGCACCACTCGTCAGTATTGGCGGAAGTCACAATGCATTGCCTATGGCCTTGATTATGTTAATCGGTTATTTAGGCACTCTAATTACATTTATCACAATGATTTATTCTAAACATCATCGCGGTTATCTGTTTATGAAAAATTCATAATTATAAAAGTTGAAATTATGAAAAGAACATTTTTATTTATAATTTTGACGAGTTTGAGATGATAATATTCGAGAATGTTTCCGCAACGGTCAATTCAGATATTACAATCCTGACGGCTCTCCTATGCAAATTGAAGTTCCTTCTGATAAATACGACGATGCCATTCGAGCAATGCAGGAGCGTATCAATCGCGGGCAGATTAAAGGTGTCCAACGTGCTGAAGATGTAATCCGCAAGGGCAATATCACTTATGAACAGGCGAAGAATATCACAAAGTTTGGAAATATTGATTCACTCAAGTATGATGCCGCAAATGGATTAATTACCGGAACATACAGTGGCTTAATATCAACGGCTGTAACCTTTGCGGTATCTAAATATAACGGTAAATCATTTGATGAAGCTCTTGATAATGCAGTTAGTGCTGGTTTACAAGTTGCCGGAACAACTTTTGCCGTTGCTACGGTAGCCGGACAATTAAGCAAGATAGGCCTGAACAGTGCACTTGTTGGTTCATCTGAAGCTATAATCTCAATGATTGGACCTAAAGCCTCAGCGCAATTGGTCAACGCTTTCAGAAGCGGCACAAATATTTATGGTGCAGCCGCAATGAAGAGTGCTTCCAAATTACTTCGCGGAAATGCCATAACAGGTGCGGCAACGGTGTTAGTGATGTCAGTAGGCGATATTTCAAATATATTCAGAGGAAGAATATCCGGTGCACAATTTGTTAAAAATTTGACTAACACTGTTGCTAATGTTGCCGGTGGAATTGGCGGCTGGGGTGCTGGTGCTGCGGCTGGTGCAGCAATCGGCTCAATAATACCAGTTGTTGGCACCGCAGTCGGTGGATTTTTAGGCGGGCTGGCAGGTGCATTTGCCGGAAGCAGCGTTGCCGATAAAGTCTCAAAAGCTGCTCTTGATGGATTGATTGTTGATGATGCTCAGGAAATGATTCAGATTTTGGAATATGAGTTTAAAGATGTTGTATTCGACTATCTGCTCAACGAGAATGAGGCTAACGCAGTAATGGATTTATTGAAAGCTGATTTAAATGATGGCTCTAAGTTAAAAGATATGTACGCATCAAGCAATCATCGTGAATATGCACGCCGCTGGCTTGATGGATATGCAGATATCGTCATCAATTACAGACCTAAAGTATATTTGCCATTTAATGAAGATATGGTTCACGGCTTAAAGAAAGTTTTGAAATATAATGATATAAATCCGACTAATGATGAAAAAGTAATAAAACAGAATAATCTTGTTTTTTTAGACCTTGATTAATAAATATTAATTTGGAGTTTAATATGAATAATAAAGTTAATATATTGGGCGTAGGCGTTGATTCAGTGACAATGCAGGAAGCCCTTGATAAAGTTGAATTGTTCTTTGAGGAGCGCAAGCCCGTCATTGTTGCAACCGCTAATGCTGAAATGTTGATGAGGGCGACTTACGACGAAGAACTCAAAAATATTCTTAATGCTGCCGAGTTAGTTGTGCCGGACGGTGCGGGCACGGTGTGGGCGGCTCATCATCTTGGATATGATATGCCGGAACGTGTTGCCGGTTATGACCTTGCACAGGAACTGATGAAGCGTGCGCCTTTAAAAAATCGTCGCATATACTTCTTCGGCAGTGCGCCAGGCGTCGCTGATAAAGCCAAGTTAAAAGCAGCGGAACTTTATCCTGGAATACAAATAGTCGGCACACGCAATGGCTTCTTTAGCGAAGCTGATGAAGCGCAAATAATCGCCGACATTAAAGCAGCGCAGCCGGACTTATTACTCGTCGCGCTGGGCGTGCCTAAGCAAGAGAAGTGGCTGGCAAAATATAAAGATGAATTAAATGTGCCGGTATCAATCGGTGTCGGCGGTACGTTTGATGTTATGGCCGGTGTTATGAAACGTGCACCGAGATGGATGCAGCGTGCAAAATTAGAATGGCTGTTTCGCGCAATGCTACAGCCAAAACGCGCGGGCCGGTTAATTGCGCTGCCAAAATTTGTATTAAAAGTTCATTCTTCTAAACAAAAAACATAGACAAAATTATATTAAATCGTTATAATATTTTAGATATATCTTAATAGTAAAGGTGGTGTAATTATGAGCATTATTCGTGAGGGGTATTACTTTATAGCAATAGCTTTAATTATTGCTCTGATTGTTGGCATCGCCTTTAATCCATATGCGGCGATTTTTCCAACGGTACTTGCCATTTACTTTGCATACTTTTTTAGAAATCCAACACGGCATATTCCAACTGATGAGACGGCGATTGTCTCACCGGCAGACGGCACAGTACAAGATGTAGTACACCTCGATAATGACGATTTTATTAAAGAACCTTGCAATAAAGTGATAATATTTTTATCTGTCTTTGATGTCCACGTGAATCGCAGTCCGATTGCCGGTGAAATCAAAGTTCAGAAATACATTTGCGGCCGCTTCCGTCCGGCTTATAAAGATTCGGTTGGCTTTGAAAATGAGCGTCATCTGATTGGTATCGAAAATGATAAACTTCGTGTGACGGTGACACAGATTGCCGGCATATTGGCAAGGCGAATTGTCAGCTGGGTTACGCTTGATGACAAATTGGAGAAAGGCGAACTTTATGGCTTAATTCGTTTTGGTTCGTGTACTGAGATCGTTATGCCTGAAAACGTTGAAGTTTTAGTTACTAAAGGTCAAAAAGTTTTTGGCGGTGAAACTATTGTCGGTCGAATTAAAAACTAATATTTTGTTTATAGTTGTGGCTAAGTAAAATTTTTTTAAGTAAGAGACCACTTTTGAGCGGCCAAAAGTGGACAAAAGCCGCCTTCGCTGACTCCGCATCACGCTACGTCGCGCTCAGGAGAGGCCTCGCGTCCAGCTCGGCCATTTTGGAGTTCGCGGATTTTTGCATTACGATACGCATTACGCATTAAATTAGAGGTGATGATATGTATATAAATAAGAAGATACAACGAATGATTATTGCGTCGGTAATAGCAGGCGGCATATTTAATCTACAATTAACAAACTTATCATTCATCATTCCTCATTCAGCATTCCTAATTGGTAATGTGGCACACGCTGAGATTCAGACCTGCACGGGCACAGGTGATTACATAATGCCGGAAAATGGTACGCCGGAAAATGCCAAAGAAAAAGCAAAATTATACGCCGAACGTAATGCGCTCGAACAAGCTGGCATCTTTATCAGTAGTCAGACAGTAGTTAAAAATGCTAAATTAGAACAAGACGAGATTCAAGCTTTTACTGCAGGTATTTTAAAAGTCATTGATGTTAAATATAAGGCAATACCTCTGAATGAAGAGGGCGGATACATAAAGTATACTGCAATAGTCACGGTGCAGATTGATACGACTGATCTGGATAATAAAATCAATCAATGGCTGAGCCGTAATAATCAGGAACGAGTAAATCAAAATAATGACTTGCAGCGCATAATTGACGAACAGGCAAGACGTATTAAAGAATTAGAACAAACCATTGCCAATGCGCAGACGCCGCAGGACACTGCCAATATTAATACGGAAATACAATCCATTGATAAAGCAACTCTTGCTGCTCAAAGATTTGAAGAAGGCAACAAATTATATGACAATGGCGACTATAATGGTGCAATTTCTAAATATACAGAAGCGATCCAATTTAAACCGGATTACGATACGGCTTATGTTAATCGCAGCTATGCTTATTTTACATTGCAAAACTACACACAAGCAATAGCCGATTGTACGAAAGCGATAGAACTCAATCCAAATTACGGTATGGCGTACAATAATCGCGGCATTGCTTATGATGAATTACAAAATTATGAAGCAGCGATAGCAGATTACACGAAAGCAATAGAGCTTAATCCAAACTTTGATATGGCGTATTCCAATCGCGGCAATTCTTATTATGATTTACAACAATATAATCAAGCTATAGATAACTACACGAAGGCGATAGAACTTAATCCAAACTATGCACAAGCTTACGCCAATCGCGGATATACTTATTTTACATTGCAAAACTACACACAAGCAATAGCCGATTGTACGAAAGCAATAGAACTCAATCCGAATTACGGTATGGCGTACAATAATCGCGGCATTGCTTATATTGCATTGCAAAAGTATGACGAAGCGATAGCGGACTTCAATAAAGCCATTGAACTTAATCCAAATTTTGATATGGCATATGTCAATCGAGGCAATGCTTATTATTATTTGCAAAACTACGATACAGCGATATCCGATTATACAAGGGCAATCTCTATCAATCCAAATTATGCGTTGGCGTACAACAATCGCAGCGTGTGCTATCAAGCAATGGGCGACAATGCACGTGCTCAGACCGATTTCGATAAGGCTAGAGAACTTGGTTATAATGGCTAATTTTTAATGAAATTAATTTTGTATATAAAAATAGATAGGAGTAGTGTTTTTTATGTGGAAACGTTTATTTGGATTATTTTTTGCTGCGGCAATGGCTTGTCCTTTAACGGCTGCGGCGCAGACTCAAAATTTAGAAATTGACGGAGATCACGGTAAACTATCCGCAGTGATTCAGCGACCGGATAATCAGACTAAATATCCAATGGTAATGTTACTACACGGATTTACTGGCAACAAAGAACAAGATTTATTGAGAACTATCGCCAATAATCTCGAAGCTCAGGGTGTTGCTTCAATCCGTTTTGACTTCAACGGTCACGGTGCAAGTGAAGGCTCTTTTCAAGATATGACCGTTTTAAATGAAATCGAAGACGCCAAAAAGGTTTACGCTTACGTCAGCAGTCTTCCGGAAGTGACTTCTGTATCAATCGCCGGTCACTCTCAGGGTGGCGTTGTAACGAGTATGATAGCAGGTCAACTCGGTACCGACAAAGTTAAAGCCATTGCACTTATGGCACCGGCCGCCGTCCTTCGTGAAGACGCAATACGCGGCAATACTCAAGGTGCACAATACGATCCTCTGAATCCACCGGAATACATTGAATTGAAGAGACCAGGCCGCGACAGTGTTAAAATTGGTCGCAATTATTTTCTAACCGCTAGAGACCTGCCGATTTATGAGGTATCGGCGGCTTATCAAGGTCCGGCATTAATGGTTCACGGTACCGGCGATGTTATAGTTCCTTATACTTACAGTCAGAGATATGCTCATATTTATATAAACAGTGAGATTATTCTTCTGCCTGGCTTCGATCACGGCTTCACACAAGACGTTGCTAAAACTGCAAAGATTGTGTCCGATTACTTTGTCAAACAGTTACTATCGAGGTAACATTTATGGACAAGAAAAAGTTAAATAAATTGATTGTGGCATCAATAGTGGCTGGCAGCATATTCAGTGTACAATTAATAAATAACAATGAGCCATTACTAAACCAACAATTCCTAATTAAAAATTCCTCATTCCTAATTGGTAATGTGGCACACGCCAATGTTAGAACTTATACTGGGATTGGTGAAGACTATTCCAATCAATATGAATCACAAGAAATTGCTAAGCAGCGTGCGCGACGGAATGCGATAAAAAATGCGACAGAACAGACCGGAGTTTATCTACAAACGTATTCAAAATCAATTAATGGCAACCTAACGGCAGATGAAATCTCTGCAATAACGAGTAACAGCTATAAATTGATAGGCGAAGTGCATTATGATAAAACAGTTAATCAACTTTCCAATACGGTTATAGTCATCGTATGGAAAGCAACAGTTCAAGTCAATGTCGATGACACAGAAGTTAGAAGCTGGATTAGTCGTGATTCTCAAAATCGAACGACTATTGTTAATCAGAGTAAAGCGGCACAACAAGCCGCTGCTGAAAATGACCAACAAGTAGAAGACCTGCGCAAACGTGCACAATCTGCAACGACCGATGCAGAACGGGCACGAATCAAAGCGGCTTATGAACAGGTGGATAATCAATTTTTAGCGAATCAGAAAATTAATGAAGGCGATGAACTTGCTTATCAAGGTGATTATAATGGTGCCATTGCGAAATATAATGAAGCGTTACAATTTAATCCGAATAGTTATATAGCATATAATAATCGAGGCAATGCTTATTCTGATTTACAAAACTATAATCAAGCTATATCTGATTATACTAAATCCATTAAGTTGAATGCCAAATATGCAGATGCTTACTATAATCGTGGCATCGTTCATTTTAATCTACAGAACTACAACAATGCGATAGCTGACTACAATAAAGCAATAGAGTTAAATCCAAACTATGCAGAAGCTTATAACAATCGCGGAATTGTTTATAAGAATATGAACGACTATACACAGGCAATAACCGACTATTCTAAGGCGATTGTAATTAATCCAAATTTATCAGAACCTTACAATAATCGTGGTGTTGCTTATATGAACGGATTGCAAAACTACACAGAGGCGATAGTGAATTATACGAAGGCTATTGAACTCAATCTTAACAATGTTGAAGCATATAACAATCGCGGTCTTGCTTATACTTACTTGCAGAAATACGAAGCGGCAATATCGGACTACACTATGGCAATCAATATTAATCCGAATTTTGCGGAGTCTTACAACAATCGCGCAATAGTATATCTTATAACAGGTGAATTAGAACGGGCTATGCAAGATGCTAATAAGAGTATCGAAATTCGTCCAAATAATGGCAAGGCTTATAAATTGCGCGGAACTATTTATTTGGCTATGGGTGACAATGAACGGGCGGAAGCGGACTTTGCTAAGGCGCGTGCTCTTGGATATAATGGATAAATAAATAATATTTAACAGGTGAAGATTTTATGAAATCATTAATACCGAATATATGTACGTCGGCAAATCTATTCTTTGGAATGTGTTCCATATTGTCGACTTATCACGGCGATTATTTTTATGCGTCAGTGTTTATTTTAATTGCACTGATTGCAGATGGACTGGACGGACGAATTGCGCGGGCGTTAAACGCCGTCAGTGAAATGGGCAAGGAGATGGATTCACTCTGCGATCTTGGTTCATTTGGTATTGCTCCGGCATTTTTGGCTTACTCATTTTGTATGTACCACTTTGATAAGTTGGGCTGGGCAGCGGCAATAATCTTTGCTCTGTGCGGAATGTGGCGGCTTGCCAGATTTAATGTCAGCACGGATATAGTACACGGTTATTTCATGGGCTTGGCGATACCTGCTGGTGGCTGCATTGTCGCCTCAACGACGATGTTATTTTTGGCATTCGACATTCAGCCTGAAAATTATGGCCTTGTCTATCCGGTCACAATTATGGTGATTGCTTACTTAATGGTCAGTCACGTTCACTATCCAAACTTTAAAGGCGATGGCGGCGAAAAAATTTTTTTATTTCCAAAAGTTTTCGCAGGGCTTATGTTTGCCGCAATCGTCTACTTTGCCAGAGATGCAATCGTGCAGGCAATTATTACTGCAGTCTTTTCAACTTACGCAGTTTTTGGTATAATAAATTCATTATTTGCATTAATGAATCGTAAGGAATATTAAATTTTTTAGTTGTCATTAGGAAGTGTTTTTTATGTCAATATCCATATTGTCGATACCGTTGGGTATAATCTCGATTATCGTGTTTGTATGGGCAATAAACGGAATGGGTTCCAAGCCGGATAAATCTTCAAAAACTGCTAAATCAAAAAAGAAAGACAACGATTCCTCAATTGTTGGAATCATTGTTAGTTTAGTGCTGTTCTTCGTAGCGTTGGGCATTTATGACAGTGAAGGTTCAACCGGCGGTATGTTCAGCTCGGACAATGCCGCGCAGGAACAGAGTGCCCAGCCTTCTTCAGAATCATCTAAAAGTCAGGCACAGCGCGAAGTTGAAGAAGCCAACCGTGCTGCCGTTGAAAGAGCTGCCCAAAATGCGAACAAAAATAATGAGCAACCTACATCTGCCGCCAATAACTCTACATCTAATGACAACACTGCGAACGATTCAACAAGTACATCAAAACCAGTTAAAGTAGACGATGCTAATCTTGAAAAGCAGCGCGAAGCCTATCAAAACTGGTATAATCAGATAGAAGCGAAATTAAATGCGGTTGATACCGCCTGGTCAGCCTTGTGGCCGGACAATTCACCGGACGCCATTGCAAAATTGACTAAAACTCTTGAAATGGAGAAATCACAACTTGCTTCAATAACGGTGCCAAATGAACTTTCTGCACTGCACAGACAAAAGTTGAATGATGCGGCAAGGCGTTACAATGAGTGGATTGATTCGCGGCTTAAAACGTGCCAGATGAAATCAGCCGGAGCCGGTCAACAGGACTTACTTAATGAAATGGCACGCGGCGACGGTTTAAAACTTCAGTCTAACGTTGAGATAAAAAATATTGGACGGGAACTTGGAATCAATTAAGAATAATTATTAGTGAATAGGAGCGCGTAATATGACATATCCGTTTGATATAGTGATGCTGCCACTGCAAATACTGCTGTTCGTATTCACTATGTACTTTTTTATAATCGGATTTTGTGGAATGTGGCGATTCCACGAAGATAAAATCACTACGCCAATAAAAAGATTCGCCGTGCTTGTTGCGGCACACAATGAACATAGAGTTATCGGTCAGCTCGTCGAGAATCTTAAGGAGCTGAACTATCCAAAAGATTTATACGATATATATGTCATTGCCGATAACTGCAGTGACAATACCGCTAAGGTGGCGGAAGCCGCCGGCGCGATAGTCTGTGAACGCAAAGACGATACTAAAAAAAGTAAGGGCTATGCCCTTGAATGGATGTTTGAAAAATTATTTGCAATGGAGAAAGAGGGCATAATCTACGACGCCGTTGCAATTTTCGACGCTGACAATTTAGTGCATCCTCAGTTTTTAATAGAGATGAATAATCGACTGCTCAAAGGTGACCGCATTATTCAGGGCTTTCTCGATGCTAAGAATCCGTATGACACTTGGGTCAGTGGCACATTTGCAATCGCCTTTTGGGTTATCGACCACGTTTCACATCTGGCAAAGACTAATATTGGACTTTCCGCAGTCTTGGGCGGCACAGGAATGTGTATAACAATTGACGTGCTTAAAAAGTATGGCTGGCGTGCAACCTGCCTGACTGAGGATATGGAATTTACAATGAAGTCACTGACTGAGGGTATCAAAACCACTTGGGCGCACGACGCGATTGTTTATGATGAAAAGCCTCTGACTTTTAAACAATCGTGGATTCAAAGACGACGCTGGGCGCAAGGTCAGTTTGATGTGGCGCATAGATTTAAACCTAAAATGTTAGTCGCCGGCTGGAAACGCAAAGATATCAGAATTTGGGACGGTTGTATAT
>JAFUTM010000005.1 GCA_017484235.1 Selenomonadaceae bacterium | reverse complement strand
TCCTTGTTGATAAATTTTCGAGCTGACGGATCAGTTAGTCCAATATAACAATGTTTTACATCTGCCATAGGGTAGAGGATTGATTGAGCGCAGCCTGCTCCAAAAATCATTTTTACATTATCTTGTTCAGTTGAATCATAGTTTGCGAGTGTGACAAGCCCAGAAAGCTGGTCTGCATTTACCAGAAAGATTATACATTTCGGTTCCTCTTTATCAATCAGATTCAGAGGCTTGAAGATGAGATATTTTTTTCCTGGTGGCAAATTTTTGATTATTTCATTCGGTGTATTTTTAATAAAATCTTTTGCTAATTCCGGTGTTTTTTTATAATGTTCGCACCTCGTTACAGTTGGACTTCCAGTTGATAAAAAGTATTCAATCCAGCCTAATGGATATTGCTGAAATCCCAAACCAGCCTTACCGCCAATACAAGTAGTTGTTTCAGCACAAAATGCCGCAGTACGACCTTTTGAAGCAGCAACCAACATAGCTATTGTACAGCCCCATTTGCCTTCTTTAAACTGCATTGCTTTCTCTGGACATTCATCTGAATGAAATAAAGCTACAGGCTCATCTTTAAGTTTTATCAAATTTTTAATCTTGCTTTCCATTGTATTCTCCAAAATTACAATAGTTTATTTAAGTTTTGCATATTCAGCCTCATCGACTGGTTCAAGCCACTCAGTGGACACCTCATCGCTTTCCTGCATTATCGACAGGTGCTGGAACCAACTATCTTTTGAGGCTCCGTGCCAATGTTTTACGCCCTCTGGAATTGTCACGCTGACGCCTGGCGTCATCTTTTGCGGTTCTTGTCCCCAAATTTGATACCAGCCAACGCCGCCGACGCCGACAAGAATCTGACAGGTGCCGTGATGAATATGCCAATTATTAATGCAGCCTGGCTCGAATGTCACATTTGCGACGTTGATGCCGTTTCCGTTCTCCATAGGATAGAGATAACTCTTGCCGGTGAAGTATTTAGCATAGCCGACGTTGGGCTTGCCAATCGGAAAAACCTTGAAGCCGGATTTTTTAATTGAGCGTTCAATTTGCTTAACCGGAACTTCTTCATCTTCAGTTTGTACTGCTGCTGAAGCAAAATTACTAACAGTCATTGTCGCCAGCGCAGCGATCAAGGCTATTTTTTTGTAAAAATTTTTAATCATTAAATAAACCTCCTATAAATTAATTTAAGTTTATTATATCATATCGAGCTAACTCTAATGCAAAAATAATTTATCAATCAATTGATATTAACTGATACTGCTCATTGCCCATCTTCAACTTTTTCATTGCTGAAAGCTGCGCCAATCCTTCTCGTGATTCGATTCTTTCAACTAAGTCTTTTCTATCTGGGTGAGCATAAACCATATCAATGCACGCTTGATCCACTGCCAATATGTCAGTTGACGCGCAAATGCCAAGATCAGGAATTGTTGGTTCTGCCGCACTTGTGCCAGCACAATCGCAGTCAACGCTCATTCGCCTCATCACGTTGATAAATACTATGTGCTTGCCGAAATAATCACACGTCGCCTTACCGCTGTCCGCCATATTCTCCATAAACAATGCGCCATTTGCCATACTGCCCACCCAATCGTCCATTCCAGGTGCAGTTGACTTAGTAAAGCCGTGTACCATTCGTTTGCCTACTTGACCGTCAGCACAGCCGATTGCGATATTTTTTAATGAACCACCAAAGCCGCCGCGAGCGTGCCCTTTAAAGTGAGTAAGCACTACCATTGAATCATAATTTGTTATATGACTTCCCATCGATACTTCCGGCAAATGAATGTAATTACGAACAGGCAGCATTACCGTTCCGTCCTCGTCCATAATGTCAACAGGGCAGAACGTCCAGCCATTGGTTTTTAATGTTTGCCGATGTTTTTCGGTGGTATCGCGGTCGC
This sequence comes from Selenomonadaceae bacterium, assembly GCA_017484235.1. Lineage (GTDB taxonomy): Bacteria > Bacillota > Negativicutes > Selenomonadales > Selenomonadaceae > Quinella. The sequence continues at coordinate 1,984 of JAFUTM010000005.1, read as the reverse complement.
CAACATACATTGTATTTGTTTCAACTATGTTGCTATTCGGTATGCTTGATTGAAATGTTCTAACCATATCGCGCGGCAGAATATTCGGCCCGTGTGCTTCGCCCGTATGCAACTTTATCGCCACTTTACCGTAGATTCCCTCGTTAATTTTTTCGTACAGTTTAAGCAAATGGTTAGCATCTATGTGCTTTGTAAAGTAAACTTTTGCTTTTGAACCGGCTGCTTTAGATGTCACTTCTCTGCTGCCAATAACCGGAGCCTGCGCTCTTGCAAAATTAAAGTTTGATAAAATTGTACCGGCAGCAAATGTTCCGGCTAATTTAAAAAAGTCACGCCTTGAAAAGTTCTCCACGACTATCAACTCCTCATTTATTGCTTGACTTTATTGTAATATGCTTTAAAATATTTGTAAAATGCTCTTTTATCATTGTAATCTATACGAGTTAGGAATAGATAATTATGGAATTGAGATTATTGAGATATTTTCTGGCGATCGCGAATGAGGGCAACATTTCAAAGGCAGCTGAAACACTTCACTTAACACAGCCAACTTTGTCGCGACAACTCGTTGATCTTGAGTATGAAGTCGGTAAAAAACTTTTCAATCGTGGGCGGCACATATCCTTGACCGATGAAGGAAGGATTCTTCAAAGGCGTGCTGAAGAAATCTTAAAACTTGTCGACAAAACAAAAAATGAGCTCAATCAAACTGATGAACTCATTGGAACTATTACAATTGGCAGCGGTGTATATTCGGCAAGCATTGAACTTATAAAACATCTTAAAGATTTTTCTCAGTTGTATCCAAAAGTTCAATATGAGATTTATACAAATAGTGCTGACACTCTGCAGGAGAAGTTAGATCAAGGACTGTTTGATTTTGCATTGCTTCAGGAGCCGATTGATGTTGTCAATTATGAATTTCTCCGACTCAAGAGGAAAGACATTTGGGGATTGCTTATGCGTGTTGATTCTCCATTGGCAGCTAAAACTTCAATCACTCGTGAAGATTTAATAGATCGTCGACTTGGAAGTGCAAGACGTTTGCATATTCGTCACGAGATAGAGAATTGGCTTGGCGACTCTAAAGACCTCAATATCGTTGCAACGTTTAATTTGATTGACAATGCTCTGCCTCTCGTCGTCGACAGATTTATTGAAGTTATCACCATTAAAAGTGCTGTTGAATATTTGGACTCTAATAAAGTTACTTTCAGACCATTCTATCCTACTTTGGAAACTTCTGCCGTCCTCGTTTGGAAGCGTTTTTTCCCAATTTTTGGTATCAATAAAGTATTTTTAAATTTTATTAAAGGCTTTGATTTATAAGTATATATTAGATAAAAATAACCGCAGCGGTCATCTCGTCATTAGAGATTTCCACTGCGTTTTTTATTTTATATTTGTGCCAGTTAAGTTTGCATTTTTAGCTAAGTTACATTTTTTAAAGTTACAACTACTTTCTTTAAAAAGAAAGATAGCAAAGAAACTCGTCCGCTGAAGTCGCGTCCGGCGACTTAACGCGGACGCCGCTCACATCACGTTCGCGATTTTGAATAACGAGTATTAATAACGTTCGGCGATTTTTTAGAACGATTAATTATCATAAGAAGCCAAAGTTGATTGATATGACAATTTATCCTTCGGGCTTAGTGAAGAATAATCCGTATTTAAATCTGTCAAATTAATAGCACTACCCGTTGATGAAGAAATCAAGCCGCTAATCTCATTGTCACTAAAATTATTATCAGGTGCAAACCAATAATCGTCTTCTACAAAGTTTGATACCTTCGTTGACTTCGTATACTTCTGCGAAGTGGTGTTACCATCGACGTCGGTGATTGTAATCTTCTGCTTTTTGCCGCCCTTAACAGTGAGGGTACCGTCACCTATCGTGAAGATGACATTACTTCCCTTAACGGAGACTGCATCAACCGTGCCGTTTGTTAAAACAATCTCGTCTTTCTGCGACGCTTTATAGTCC
>JAFUTM010000062.1 GCA_017484235.1 Selenomonadaceae bacterium | reverse complement strand
TCATAAATGAAGGATACAGATAAATTTTTCCAAATCTCAGGATCATAATCCCAAAATCTATTAGGATTGTATGACGGCCGAGAGCCCATTGCCAAAATTTCGCCCGTCTTAGGGTCCATAACAATACACGTGATTGACATAGGGCTATTCTCTGCCATTGCGCGATCCAGTTCTTGTTCGACAATAAACTGAATGGCACTGTCAATCGTAAGCTGTATCGTCTTTCAGCGGTCGCCTTGATAGCCGTGCTTAACAAATATAGAATCCAAAATTGGCCGATCCTGCCGGTCAGTGTATAAGAAAGATTCCGTAACTTCACCTTTAATGTATTTGTCCAATGCCTGTTCAATGCCGTCAAGGCCTTTATCATCGGTACCGACAAAGCCTATCACGTTGGCAGCAAGTACGTCATTTGGATAATATCTTTTAGCTTCATCACGGAAGCCAAGACAATTAGCATAGCCCTTTTCACGAATCAATGTACGAATTGCCTCATATTCCGACTGCTCCATACGCCTTTTCACCCAAGAGAAGCCGCCGCCGACTCTGATGTCTTCAAGTATCTCTTCTTCGGTTTTGCCAGTCAGCGGCGCAAGATCAGCGGCCAGCTCTTCAGGATTTTCCACGTGATTAGGATCGACGAAAAGTGATTTAGTCATCGTACTGACTGCTAATTCACGGCCGGTGCGATCAATTATTGCGCCGCGCGGCGATTGAATTAAATAATCCTGCCCAACTTGACTTCTCATTCGTTCGGCCAACTCACTGCCCTGAACGAGCTGCAGCCAAGCATAACGACCGATAACAACCATTATTCCGAACAATAAAAATATGACCAGCCATCTTATATTACTTTGTACTTTGGCTCTGCTTGGTTTCACATTGCTCAATATATGTCCACTCCGTTTAATCTATTTGTATGTTCCGCGAGCTTCATCTCTGACGATATGCCCGTTTTCAATTGCAATTACGCGGCGCTTCATAGAATCGACAATCGCCTTATCGTGAGTCGCCATAACTATGGTCGTGCCGACGGCGTTAATGCGTTGAAAAATATCCATTATATCCCAGCTGGTCTCAGGATCAAGATTGCCAGTCGGCTCATCGGCAATGACGATAGATGGATCATTGACTATTGCCCGCGCAATAGCAACGCGCTGCTGTTCACCGCCGGAGAGTTCACCTGGAAAATTTTTATGCTTTTCACGCAGCCCAACTATATCTAAAACAGAATCAACGCTTCTCTGCATCATCTGGCGTGGAGATTCTATGACCTGCATTGCAAAGGCGATATTCTCAAATACGGTCTTGTATGGCAGCAATCTATAATCTTGAAAGATAACTCCCAATTCGCGACGAAGATAAGGCACTTCGCTTGATTTCATTTTCACAACATTGCGGCCGTTGACTATTATCTCACCGGAAGTTGCTTTTTCTTCGCGCATCAGCAATTTTATAAAAGTCGACTTGCCGGCGCCACTTGCACCAACGATGAATACAAACTCGCCCTTTTGAATATCCACGTTTATATTATCAAGTGCCACAACTTTATTTGGATAAACCTTTGTGACATCTCTCATTGTTATCAATTAAATTTCACCTCATATCATTTTCCAATATATTATATCACAAAATTTTCATTTTTCCACATTTAATTAAATATAAATAAAAAAATATAGATGTTTCGCCCATCTTTGTTGACGAGGAAAACATCTATATTAATATTAACTAATTTAAATTACCAGCAGCCACGACCGCCTCTGCAGCCATAACCACCACAGTAATCATCACTACTGTTACTATTCTGATTATAATTTCGATTGTAACAGTAACCGTCACGGCAGCCATAATTGTCATTGCTGTTGTTGCTTTCAGCCGCTTCACTTATTGCAAAAGTTCCAATTGCAATCAATGCGGCAGCCGCTGCAATACCAAATTTTTTAAGCATAATATCACCAGCTTATATTAAGATATTATATTGAACTTCTCACGACAAAAGTCGCAAGATTCTTGAGAAGTTTGCATTTTAAGTCTCCTCCACTAAGTGGATAGCCTTATTCTCAAAGGCGTCGCCAATACGCCTCTACACTGTCACCCGAAGGCTCTCAGCTTACTTTTTACACTTTTTTAAAGTGGTAGTCCTCCACTTATGGTTATTTTAAGCGATAGTATCAGTTAAGTCAAGTATGTTTTGGGCGCGATTCATCTCAAAGTATTCTCGCGCCGGAAAGATAAAAGGACACCGCCCCGCAAGATTATAAGGAATCAGAGACGCCTGCCCAAAATAAACCCAATAACAATGTAAATTGAAAGTATGCTAATCATAATAATTATAAACTCAATAAAGGGCAGCTGCGTGGCCTCCGTAGCAAATATGTGCCGCATCAACAGCCTGTCGCCAACCCGATTTAAAATGAGCCGTAAATCCCAATCATTATTAGAACCGTAACGATTAGTCGAGTTAGTATTTTGTAATATATTGTAGATGTGTTCAGTTTACAAATACTTTGGAGACGCTGCCACACGCCGCGCCAGTGCAGCCCAAGATGTACGCCGGATAGAATCATAAGCAGAAATGGCACTGAAACGTGGAGCTGGTGAATGATGATGTTGCGTTGAATTTTTATATCTATCATACCGTTAAAGAGATGATTGGAAATGC
>JAFUTM010000061.1 GCA_017484235.1 Selenomonadaceae bacterium | reverse complement strand
GAGCGTCAAGACGATTTTGCTAAAGCTATTGCTTTTGGCATTTGCGACTATTGCGGCGTGCCTGTTAAGCAAGACCAACTGATCGTTCAAGTCGTCGAAAAAGAAGTTGCACCTTCTAAAAATGTCGACATTGATAAAATTGCCTGCCTTGCAAGGAAATATGAATCAGATAACGATCCTGCCTGTGTCTATTTTAACAAAGGAGACTTAGGCGGTATGTCTTATGGCACGTACCAGTTTGCTAGTAATGTAGGTGTCGTCGACAACTTTGTCGACTGGTTGTGCAAATATAAAGATGACAAGCTGGCGAATTATGGCCGCGTCTTAGCCGCTCACCCTACCGATTCTGCCGACTTCGTTAAGCAGTGGCAAGAACTCGGCACTATTGACCCCGGCAACTTCGGCAAATTGCAAGACGAATTCGTCAAGGAAGTATATTACGACAAGGTTGCCGACAAACTTGCGAAAGAGAACTTTCACTTAGATAAGCACTCCGACGCTTTTAAGGCAGTAGTCTTTGCCCGTGCTATCCAAAACGGCGTCTCCGGCTGCGTCGACCTTCTCTATCAGGCGTGCGACTATCCTAATCTGAGTTATGTTGATGACTCATATTTTGACGGCGACTTCATCAGCGATATTTACGACTTCTTAATTATAGAGTGTGACGGCGCTAAGCCCGATAGTCAAGGCGTGTGGCGTTCTCCTTGCAACTTTGTTCACTCAAGTCATTCTATTGTTGCCGCCTTACGCAATCGCTTCGTCAATGAGCGCAAAGATGCTCTGGCTCTTCTTACCGGAGGCATTATTTCTTGATTTTTTCCGCTGTTTTTGTTAAAATAAACTTGCGATTAATATTTAGTGCATCTCGGTTGTCTCGATGTGCTTTGGCAGCGGTCGGTGCAAGTCCGGCGACTGCCAATATGTTAGTTGTGGCGAAACGGTACACGCTCCCGTTTATTCGGGTTTTTGTGAGTTCAAATCTCATCAACTGACCACTTTAAAAGCATCTATCTTCGGGTGGGTGCTTTTTATTAACATTGGTTCGGGTGGGTGCTTTTTATTAACATTGGCTTTTTAAGAAGTGAGCTAAGCAACGGTTTAATATTTAGGAGGTGGATTTTCTCCATTTACTCTCTCCGTTGTTTTACTCTTTTCTTGACAGTTATATAAATAAGTCCTGCGAAATGCAGGACTCTTTTTTATATGAACACGCGTATTCTTTTATATTGACATATTAGTTATTTTATATTAACATAGTGAAAGAGTGATATAAGAAGGTGAAATGCATGAAATTTTCTGAAGAAAAAAAGAAAAATTTACTTTTCCAAATCGCAAAAAAAATGAAATATCTTCCGAATATTTCCGTGACACAATTGAGTGAAGAGTTACATATTTCGAGAACAGTTATTTACAAATATATTAAATTCCTGGAAGATGAGGGCATTATTTTCAAAACTCAAAATGGCATTAGAAGATTAAAAATACTGTCAATTTGCAAGTATAAATTAGAAAATTATAAATTAGATGAAACTACAATTTATAACAATTATATTGCTCCAAAACTTAAACAATTAGATTCAAGATGCGTTAGTAAAATGAGTTATGCTTGCCAAGAAATGATTAATAATGTTATAGAACATTCTGAGGGTTCACTTCTTGGTATTATTGTAGCAGAAGATTATGTATCCTTTCGAGTATTGATTATAGATAATGGTATAGGGATATTTGAAAAGATAAAAAGCCATTTTAACTTAGAATATTTAAGTGACGCCATACTTGAACTCGATAAAGGAAAGTGTACAACGGCTTCACAAAATCATAGTGGCGAAGGAATTTTTTTTAGTTCAAAAATGTTTGATTTATTTTTCATTCAGGCAAATGGTATAGAATATATATCCAAAAATGACCTTGCACTCAATTTTCTACTTGAAAATACAAAAGGTTCAATAAATAAAGGAACTTGGGTATCAATGGAGATGTCCAAAGATAATGTTGTACCTATAGAAACGATTTTTAACCAGTACAGTGATGCAGATTTAGGATTTAATAAAACCATAGTTCCTGTTGTACATCTTATTGATAAAAAGAACGAAACAGATATGTCGCTTATGTCACGGTCACAAGCCAGAAGGCTTTTGCATAGATTTGATAGTTTCTCAAAAGTTATATTAGATTTTGAAAGCGTTGAGTTTATAGGGCAAGGCTTTGCAGATGAAATTTTCCGTGTATATTCCAATTTACATCCTTCTATAGATATACTTTATGTAAATGCTAATGAAAAAGTAGAACAAATGATTAAGCACGCAAAATATACCATACACAAAACAGAGTGAAACTTCCTGTCTTAACAGGGTTCTTTTTTTATTATGCTGAGTAAATCTTTTCTACAATGATGTCTTGTATCCAGCGCGGTGGAAAATGATGCCCACTATTCCAGTCTTGCATTGTACGATATGGCGCATGTAAGAAGTCGGCAAGTTGTTTAAGATTCCAACCTTTTGCCTCACGAGCTGCCTTAATCGGATTAGCCTCAATTTCTGCCATTTTCTTTGCATAGACTTCAGTGTCGGCGTGAATTACTTTGACGATTTCACCATCTTTGACTTTTATATCTTCGATTGGTGTCGGCGTTGGAATATCTTGCTTTTCGTCTTCAAGATACAACATTATAGTATTCAAAGCGTCTTCTGCGTTTGTAATTGCCTCTTCGACAGTATCACCTTCAGTAATACAGCCTTGCTCGTCATAAAACTGTACAACGTAACCACCTTCTGAAGATGGTGTGAAGATTGCAGGAAAATCACCTTTCAATTTAATCACCTCCCGCTCACAGGTATATTATGTGTGATATTCGCGTATTCGTCAAGTATTTTCATAAATACTTCTTATAATTTTATAACTATTCATAATAAAAAGTGCCGTTCTCTCGAAACGGCTTTTTTTCTAATTTACCCATTTTTAATAAGTTTCAGCTTGTCGGTTTCTTCTT
>JAFUTM010000060.1 GCA_017484235.1 Selenomonadaceae bacterium | reverse complement strand
TGGAAGCTTTTATAAATGAACTCAAAAATTCTGGACTACTGGCAACTTTGACTGCAAATATTCAAAATACCGATAAACCGCCAGTCGTTGATAATAATTATGTGCCTGTCACACCAAATGATAATGTTGAGACTCAAAAAAATATTTTAACTAAAAATACAATAAATGATAATAATGTTGTTGACAGTGACCATTCACGTGATAAAATAATAGTGCCAATTGATGGTGTTAATAATAATGAAGGTATAAACATAAACCAGACTATAAATGAAAATGAAATTATAAAGACACATTCTGCAAAGATGAAGTCTTCTAAGTCGCCAAATAAAAATGGTCGTGATTTATATATTCAAGAAGCTGAAAATAAATTAACTGAAATCTTAGGCGCACAAGTTAAAATTACAAATAATAAAAAAGTCAGTCGTATACAAATTGATTTTGCCAGTGAAGATGAACTGTCACGCATTGTGGAAACTTTTGATCGTTCTATGGCGGCTGCAACTAATCAAAGCAAACCTGCAATGGCAACGACTGAGGAAAAGATTGCGGCACTAAGAAAATTTTCGACTTCGCAAAGATTTAGTATTTAACAGCTATAATTATTATGCTGTGAAGGGAGCAAATATTTAAATGAGTTTTAAAGGTGCCACCGCTTTTGTTATGGATAATCCAATGTATTTTATAATTGGATTTGGTGTGCTGATTATTATTACATATGCAATTATGATAAATTTATGGCTTGACTTGTCATATATGAAAGCTCGATACAGAAAGATGATGGCCGGTGTTGAGGGCGGCAATTTGGAGCGTTTGATTAATGGTCAGGTCGACGATATTAATATGGTCATTAGTAAACAAAAAGAAATACAGGAAGATATGGAACATCTGGACTCATTATTGAAAAAAGCTATTACTCGCATCTCTGTGGTCCGATTTGATGCGTTTGAGGACGTCGGTAGTGACTTAAGTTATTGCGTAGCGATGCTTGATTCAAATAATAATGGAATAGTAATATCTGGTATATTTGGACGCGAAGATTCACGCACATATGTCAAGCCCATTGTTGACGGCGAATCGAGTTACAAACTTACTCAAGAGGAAGAACGCGCTCTTAAAGATGCGATGAATAAATGATTGATCAATTAATATATATCGAATAATAAATAATGCGTTTAAGTTTAATGGCTTTCTTTTGGAGGGAAAATCTTTGGAAAACGATAATCAAAATTTAACATTGAAGGACCGCACTATTGTGCTTTCACCTAAAATGTATAAAGCGGCAGTGGTCTCTTTGGGCGTAGGCGCAGTATTGTTTATTGCTTCTTGCGGTTATTCAATTTATAGTCTGCTTAACTATAAAAATAACCAGGCAGCAATTAATGAAATGCAGAAAACAAACGAGATGCAGCAGGAACAACTTTTGACACTTTCTAAAAAGGCAGTATCTCTTGATGAAGAATTACAAAATTTAACACTGCTTGAAAGTGAACTGCGTATCCAGGCTGGGATACAGCCGGCAAAAGATGTCGCTGAAAAGAAAGATGCGGAAGTTGCTGCTGCAGCTGCTGAAGCCATAGCAAATGCACCAGATTTAGACAGCAATGCAAGTGAAGATAATAATTTATCAAATGAACATAATGGGCAGGGCGGACCAATTAGCGAGCTTCAATTTGGAGATGTTGAAGAAGCATTAAATATGTTGGCTGTGAATCTTAAGACACGACGTGAAAGTCTCATTGAGGTACAGGATATACTCAAAAGGCAGCGTGATCAAATAGATGTTCTTGTCAGTATACAAGGCTCCAGGAAAGGCGATAATATTGTTGTTAATACACCAGTATTTAAAAGTACCAGCTTTTCTGCTACACCTTCAATCTGGCCGGCGACAGGCGTAGTTTCTTCTCCATATGGATTGCGTGGAGATGGCGGAGAGTTCCATCCTGGCATAGACATTGCAAATGATATAGGCACGCCAATTGTTGCAACAGCTGACGGCACAGTTGATTATGCTGGCTGGAATGACGGCGGCTATGGAAATATGGTTGATATTGTCCACGAAAATAATATAATGACTCGTTATGGTCACGCAAGTAAAGTATTAGTTACAAAAGGTCAGACCGTTAAACGTGGTCAAGTCATTGCACTTATGGGCAGCACCGGTCGCAGCACCGGACCTCACGTACATTATGAGATTCACGTCAACGGTGAGAAGGTCAATCCTGTTAGTTATTTATAATATTAAATCTATTTGTGACTTAATAAGAATGGTGGTGAAATTATGCAGGAACATGAAATAAAAAGTTGGCTGAAGCCAATACATAATTCTATTGATAAACTTGTGCCGACAAACCGTTCATTGATTGATTTCATAAATGAAAAGGCAATGGGCAACGGTATAAAGCGTTCCTTGTACAAAGTTAAATTTATTGATAAATCAGAAAAAAGTACCTATACTTGTATTGGCCTTACCATAAACGAACTAAAAAAGAAACTCAAAGAACGCAAAATCAGTGAAGAAGATTCCAACATAATTATCGCCAGAGCGAATGATATTTTAGATGAGGCTAAAGAACAGGTTGAGCGTGTCTATTCTGAAGTGCGTCGCTATTTGATAACTTCTGAGCTTAGAACCGGCTGTGTGCAGCACCATTTCAAAAAGATTCCTTCAATGTCGGACAATCAGAATGAAGCCATATCAAAAGAAATATTTTCTATGGCGTTGGAATATGTCAATAAAAGTGATAAACACAGCATTGACGATGTAGAAGAAGAATTTGAAAAGATAAACAAAATTGCTTTAACATTATTCAGTTTAGCTTCTGCCACTGAAAGTAATAAACCAGCTCAAAATAAAAAAGCCAGTCATCATAAAAATAAAGATTCAGGCTCCTATAATCCGCTTAGTTTATTGGAGAATCTTTGGTAATATGAATTGGACGCAGGAAAATGAACTAAAAGCACGACTACAAAAGGAAATTGGCTATGTAATCCATAAAGCTGGTGCACGAACGAAATTTGCACTTATATACCCAAATGTATATCGTGTTGGAATGAGCAACTTAGGTATTCACATAATATATGACTTGTTAAATAGTCGTAAAGATACTAGTTGTGAACGATTTTTTTTGCCTGAACCAAAAATATTGGCGCAGCTAGAGAAATCCAAGCTGCCGATATTGAGTATGGAAACGCAAATGCCTCTATTAAAATTTCCATTAATTGGATTTGCGGTGTCGTTTGAGCCGGATTATTTTAATTTGCTAAAAATACTGGAACTTGGCAAAATAAAATTAATATCAAATGAACGCGGCGAACGTGATCCAATTGTAATTGCAGGTGGTCCTTGTGCAACATTCAATCCTATACCACTATCATTATTCATTGACGCTTTTGTAATTGGCGAAGGTGAGGTAATCCTTCCAAAACTGTTAGACGTATTTTATTTGGCTAAATCAAAAGGCTTATCTCGCATTGAGACATTAAAACTAATATCAAATGTTGAGGGCGTTTATGTACCGTCTGAAAGCAAAAACTTTCCTATTAAACGGCAATGGTTAAAAAATCTCGATGAATATCCGGCGCACACTGTCATTGTTACAGATGATACGGAATTTAATATGTATTTAATTGAAACGGCAAGAGGCTGCGGTCGGCACTGTCGTTTTTGTATGGCGGGCTATTGTTTTAGACGACCGCGCAATCGTTCATTGAATTTGCTCTTTGATGAAGTTGCAACTGCTAAAAAGTATCACAAAAAAATCGGCCTAATGGGCGCAGCCATTTCGGACTATCCACAGATTAATGAGTTGTGTCAAAAAATAAGCGATGAAGGTTTAACAATGTCTGTGGCGTCATTTCGAGCTGATTCAGTGACTG
>JAFUTM010000004.1 GCA_017484235.1 Selenomonadaceae bacterium | reverse complement strand
AAGAATTCAATACGTTGGAGGCACAACGTGAATCAGGTGAAAATTATGTAAAAAGCCAGATGCATCAAGGTTGGCAAGTAATTGAAAAACATTATGATGATGGCGGATACTCCGGCGGCACCTTAAAACGCCCCGCCCTGCAAGAATTGTTGCAAGATGTGGAAAATGGAGAAGTAAATATGATTGTGGTTTATAAAATTGACCGACTTACCCGCTCGCTGATAGATTTTGCAAAACTGGTGGAAGTGCTTGATCGCAATCAATGTTCGTTTGTGTCGGTAACGCAAAATTTTAACACCTACGATTCGATGGGACGATTAACGCTTAATGTTTTGCTGTCGTTTGCACAATTTGAACGAGAAGTCATAACCGAGCGTATTCGTGATAAGGTTGATGCCTCAAAGAAAAAAGGTATGTGGATGGGTGGAAATGTGCCTCTTGGTTATGATGCCATTAACAAAAAGCTTGTTATTAATGAAGAAGAAGCTCCAATAATAAAATTAGCATTTGAAAAATATCTTGTTTTACGCTCTGAAGTTGCTGTGGCGAGCTGGTTGAATAATAACGGTTACACCACGATGAGCAAAGGTAACAACGGCAGATTTACACATATCCGTGTCAGCAGTATGCTTCGCAATGTTATTTATATAGGTAAAATTACGCATAAAGATAAAATTTATGACGGGCAGCACGAAGCTATTATTGCGGAAGATTTATTTGAATCTGTGCAAAAAATCAAAGATAAAAATCGAGCCGGACGATTAGCCCCATCACGTTTTATAGAGCACGCTCTATTAAAAGGTTTGATTGAATGTGACTGCTGCCATGCGGCGATGGTGTCAACAAAATCAAATAAACATAACAAAATTTATGAATACTACACATCGGTGCGAGCGGTTAAAGAAGGTTATAAAAATTGTCGTGTCGGTAATGTCCCTGCTGGAGAGATGGATAATTTCGTGCTAAATCAACTTGCTGATATTATTAAATCGCCCAAAATACTTGGGGGCTTGATTGATGAGGCAAAAATTCAGAGGCCTGATATCAGTGATATTCAAATAATCAATAAATTAAGTGACAGCAAAGATTTTATCCATCGGGTGTCGCCTACTGTTCAAAGACAACTCATTGAATTTTTTATCCAAAAGGTTCGTGTTAATACTGACCGTATTAAAATAATATATACGGACACAGCGATAGAACTGATGGATGATGAAATGCGTGACAAATTATTCCCTAATAACATTGACGGCAAAGAAAATGAAATAATGTTCCACGTTGAATTACACAAAAAGCGCGGATCGGTTAAAATATTTGCTCCGGAGACATATAAACCCGACCTTTATAATCCTCTTTACCTTGCTCTAATTAAAGCCTTTAAGTGGCAAGAACTAATGAAAACGGAACATATAATAATCGAGGAAGTGGCGGAAAGAGAAAAGTTAAGCCGAGAATACGTCGGTAAAATTATGAAAATGACTTATTTAGCACCTGATATTGTAGCGGCAATCGTAGATGGCTCTTACCCTAAAACATTATCTGTAAACAAGATTGTTGAATCAGAAATTCCTCTACTGTGGACGGAGCAACGTCTTAAATATGGCTTCACAGATTAGTTATGCACTATGTTCTGCACATGGAAATTCGGCTTGAACTTATTGTCATATCTAAATGTTTATAAATTTCTATTTTAATTGAACATCATTAAGATTGTT
>JAFUTM010000059.1 GCA_017484235.1 Selenomonadaceae bacterium | reverse complement strand
AATAATGACCGGTTGCTTCCATCGCAAAAACTACTTCAGAGTTGAGTTTACGCACTTGACTCATCAACTTATCATAACCTTGATGAGAATTGTCAAATTTCAACTTCTTGAGGATAACTTTTCCAGATTCGTCAAGGATAGCGGCTTCGTGGTGGTGTTTAGCAATATCGATTCCTACAAAATACATATTGTTCACTCCAATCTTGGACATTCACTCTGATTGCTATGGCTCAAAACCTGTTTAGAGATTAAAAGACAGTGCTTTATCCGGCTCATAATTGAAAACCCATAGGTCAGAGACTTCACTCTTAGCAAAGTGGACAGCACCACAAGGGGGTCTGTAAGAAGTGTTTCTGTCCATTTGGATTATATCAAAATCTTATAGATTCTAATATCTTATTTTTACTTTATTATAACAGGAGGTTTTTTATTTGTTTGTAAAATTTAGTCAAAAAGGCTTCGCAACATTGGAAGTCATATTGATGATAACAGTGCTGGGTATAATTTCTGCTGTTGCTATTCCGCGTTTTGTGGGTGTCACAACCACAGCAAATACCACAAAAGTTCAATCAGACCTCTCTACAATAGATACTGCCATTGCACTATACTATATGGATAAAGGAAAATATCCCGAAGAATTAAAAGATCTTGGTGATTATATTCAAGATGTTAATAATTTAAAACCACCAACTGGAAAAATTTATATTGAGGGAAAAGAACAAGATATTACCGTTACGACATACAGTATTATAGATGAAAAGTCTGGTAGTGGCGAAAATGCAACGAACACAGAAATGAAGCGAGCAGCGCTAGGAACGTATACCGCAGGTCAAATCACTAAAACTAAGTCTACATAACGATGAAAAAACAAAACTTAATTAATAATGAACGAGGATATGCTTTGATTGAAGTGATATTCTTTGTCACAGTGATTGCAATTTTGTCTTCAGTGGTTGTACCAAAAATTGGAGATTCACTGAAAATCGTTCAATCTGACTACCTGATAAAGACGGTATACAGTGAGCTTCGTTTCATTCAAGCCTTAACTAGAGTGACAACTTATGGCACAGATAAAATATTTGATAATAATAAAACAGTACATAATTTTTTTGTTGTAAGCGATGAGAAAGAAATTGCTGTTGAAAATCAGGATAACGTAAATGCAAATCAAAGGGTAATGCGTAGGTATATTCTTCCATTGGATTTTCATTTTGAGAATGAATTTTTTATGCGATTAACAGAAAAAGGAATATTTAAGAATAATTATTCTAAAGATAGTTCTGTCAGTAATCATATAATACTCAAAAATAAATCGGAAAGATGTAGGCCGTTTATAATTTTTGATAGCGTTGGTCGTCTTCGTTTTTCTAATGAAATAAAATAAAATACCATCTCTAATGAACCTCAGGCTCAATGGAGATGGTTTTATTGTGCGTACTTTTAATTACTTTTTGAAGAACTTGATATTATCACCTATACGAAGGCGAGGCGGCATAGCACCTTTAACAATGATTTGACCTGGCATGGTGCCATCAGCATTTACTACGATAGTGCAGTGACCTTCCTCACGAATAGTTTTATTAGCAATATCGCCAACTTTCATAACTTTGAAATCAGTATTGCCAATTTTAAGTTTATCTCCAACTTCAATATCAGCAGCAAGTTCACCAACAGTATGCTCAACTACCATATCTGCGAGGTTTGGATGAATACCCTCGTTCAAAATTATGACGCTGTTATTGTTATCGAGAAATTCATGTGCCAGTTTACCAACAGATGTAATTGTTGCCTCATACTTTACTTCCATAATAAAACCTCCTCATATTATATTGCAAAAGAACGTAGCTTAATTTTATCAAAGAATAATTATTCTGTCAATTCACAATATTTATATATTCATAAGATTAATTTTGGGACTGATTGTATAATCAAACTGGATTGCAAAATATAATCGCGTCAACTACGCTCGACTAAAGTCGGACGCTTGAGAGTGCCAATAAAAGAATATCGACAGCCTCAATTTACTTAGATACAGCTAACTTACTAATTGCCGAAACAATTAGCAGAGGTCGACTAATTACCAAAGTCATTTAAGTCCGCAAGTCGTCAAACGGACTGAGCTTTCGCTAAAATGTTTTTCGCTGCGTTCACATCTCGAATATGATAGGCTCCACATTTCGGACAACGCCATTCTCTTACTTTCAAAGTGAGTTTATCCTTACCACTCATAATGTGCCCACAATCTGAACAAGTTTGCGTTGTATTCTTTGGATCGACCGTCACAAAAATTTTTTGATGATGAATTGTCCGAAATGTGGAACGCCCCAGAATATAGATGAAAATGCTACAGAAAACCGTTTAGAGGCTGTGTTCTTAGAAGCAAGAAGCCGCCAGCTTTAGCCGTGTGAAGTGTCAATTT
>JAFUTM010000058.1 GCA_017484235.1 Selenomonadaceae bacterium | reverse complement strand
TTTTAACTAAAAAATTCAGTCGCAGAAAATTGTTCTTTGCTTCAATTTCAATAATGATAATTGCATTAGGTCTTTACTCCGTAGCAGGCAAAAGCGTTGCAATGACATTGTTCTCAGCAGGACTGTTTGCACTGCCGCAGCCATTAATCTTCCTCGTAGTGCTGATGACAATCACTGATACAGTTGAGTATGGTCAATTGAAACTCGGTCACCGTGATGAGGCGTTGGTGCTTTGCGTTCGTCCATTGATTGATAAACTGTCTGGTGCAATCACAAGTGCAATGGTTGGTTTTACTGCGGTTTGGGCTGGAATGGTTTCCGGTGCAACGGCGGACAGCATTTCCGCTGACGGCGTTATGAAATTTAAGATGATTATGTTTGCGGCACCGGTAGTTTTGATTATAATTGCCGGTTTCATCTATCGTGCTAAGGTCAAGATGACTGAAGAAGAACACGCCAGAATCGTCCGCGAACTTGAAGAAAAATGGGCAGACATGAACAAATAATGACTAATTAGGAATTAGGAATGTTGAATGAGGAATGTGGAATATTTTCATTACGAAATACGCATTAAGAATTACGCATTAAAAATTCCTCATTCCTAATTTATAATTCATAATTATTTTTGGAGGTGTAGTTTATGGATATTATGACAATGATGAAAGATAATTTTAAAGATTGTTTCGGTGATGCAGTGAATACGCGCACTTATTTTTCACCAGGCAGAATCAATCTCATTGGTGAGCATACGGATTATAACGGCGGACACGTTTTCCCATGTGCAATCTCGCTGGGCACCTATGCTCTCGTTGCTGACAGAACTGACAATAAGTCGAGAATCTTTTCAATTAATATGGCAGATAAAGGCGTCATTGAATTTCCGATGTCTGGTCTCAAATATGATCGCGCAAAAGACTGGGCGAATTATCCGATTGGAGTCGTTGATGTCTTTGAAAAAGCCGGCTACAAGGCAGATCACGGTTTCGACATTGTTATGTATGGCACACTGCCAAATGGCGCAGGTTTATCCTCATCAGCGTCAATTGAAGTCTTGATGGCAGTCATTCTTAACGATACCTTCAACTTTGGAATTGATATGGTCGATATGGTTAAAATGTCACAACAGGCTGAGAATAAATTTGTTGGTGTCAATTGCGGCATTATGGATCAATTTGCCGTAGGTATGGGCAAGAAAGACTGTGCCATTTTGCTTGATTGCAACACGCTTGAATATCGTTACAGTAAGCTGGCGATTGACGGCTACAGCATTGTCATAACCAACACCAATAAGAAACACAGCTTGGGCGCGTCGGCTTATAATCAGCGTCGCAAGCAGTGTGAGCACGCATTATCTGAACTCCAGCAAGTCAAAGATATTAAATCACTTGGCGAACTCACTAATGCTGAGTTTGATGCCATTGCCGATAAAGTCTCTGATCCGTTAGAGCGTCTCCGTGCGCGTCACGCGGTTTACGAAAACCAGCGTACATTGGAAGCGGTTGCAGCGCTTGAGAAAAACGATATTGCTAAATTTGGCAAATTAATGAACGATTCTCACGTATCACTGCGCGATGATTATGACGTTACCGGTGTTGAGTTGGATACACTTGCTGAAGTTGCTTGGCAGCAGGAAGGCGTTCTCGGCTCGCGTATGACGGGCGCAGGTTTTGGCGGCTGTACAATTAGTATCGTCAAAAATGAAAACATTGACGACTTCAAAAAGAATGTTGGCGAAATTTATACTAAACGCATTGGCTATGAACCGAGTTTCTATGTCGCCAATATCGCTGACGGTACACATAAAATTGAAAATTGAGGAGGTTTTATAAATGGCAATCCTTGTATGCGGCGGAGCCGGTTATATCGGACCACACACGGTTCATCAACTCATTGAAAAAGGTGAAGATGTTATAATTGTTGATAATTTGCAGCACGGTCATCGTGGTGCTTTGAATCCAAAAGCTAAGTTTTATGAAGGCGACATTCGTGATTATGAAGTGCTCGATAAAATCTTTACTGAAAACAAAATCGAAGCTGTTATTCACTTCTGTGCTTATATTGAAGCTGGCGAAAGTGTTCAAAAACCTTTAAAGTATTTTAATAATAATGTTTACGGAATGCAGGTTCTTCTTGAGTCAATGGTTAAACACAAAGTGGACAAAATTGTCTTTTCATCAACAGCAGCGGTATACGGTGAGCCGCAAAAGATTCCAATTGAAGAAACAGACCAAACAAAGCCAATTAACCCTTACGGCGAAACAAAATTGATGATGGAAAAGATTATGCATTGGGTCAGTCGTGCCGACGGCATAAATTATGTATCGTTGAGATATTTTAATGCAGCCGGTGCAATTGACGATGGATCAATTGGTGAAGATCATCACCCAGAAACACATTTAATACCGTTGATTTTACAAGTGCCACTTGGTAAACGCGATCACATCACAATTTTTGGTGATGATTATGATACGCCGGACGGAACTTGTATTCGAGATTATATACACGTTCTTGATCTTGCTGATGCTCACGTTTTGGCAGTTGAATACTTACGTAAGGGCGGCAAAAGTGACGCTTTCAATCTTGGCAGTGGAAAAGGTTTTTCTGTAAAAGAGATGATTGAAGCTGCAAAGAAAGTTACTGGCAAAGATATCAAGGTCGAGATGGGAGCACGTCGTCCAGGTGATCCGGCTCGGTTAATTGCGTCTTCCGATAAAGCACGTAAAGTTCTTGGCTGGAATCCAAAATATACTGACGTTGAAGTGGTCATTAAAACTGCTTGGAATTGGCATCAGAAGCACCCAAACGGCTATGAAGCTTAATAATGAGGAATGTTGAATTAGGAATTAGGAATAAAAAACTCGAACCTCCAATTTATCATTCATAATTCCTCATTCCTAATTGAAAAATTTACTATGATGTTTCACAAAGAAGGTAAGGTGATAAACATATGTCAATAAATACCGAAATTAATCGACTGATTAACTTTGCAATTCAGCAGAATCTTATGGAAAAATCAGACACATACTATGCGGCAAACAGATTGATTGACCTGCTTAATGTTGCTGAATTTATACCGGAAGAAGTCAACGAGACACTCGAAACGGCAACGCCTATTTTGGAAAATATGCTTAATTATGCCGCAGTCGAAGATTTAATTGAGAATACTGTCAACGAGCATGACCTGTTCGACACACGGATTATGGATTGCGTTATGCCTCGTTCAAGTGAAGTCATTCACCGCTTTAAAAATGATTACAATCAATCGCCGCAGCTTGCAACCGACAACTATTATAAATTGAGCATAGCTTCAAATTACATTCGCAAGACTCGTATTGACAAAAATATCATTTGGCAGACTTCTACAGAATACGGCGACCTTGACTTAACAATTAACCTCAGCAAGCCGGAGAAAGATCCACGCGACATTGCAAAGGCTAAGACCGTTAAGGCGTCCGGCTATCCAAAATGTCTGCTCTGCCGTGAAAATGAAGGCTATGCCGGTCACGCCAATCACCCTGCCCGTGAAACACATCGCCTCATTCCGTTGAACTTTCGCGGTAATGAGTGGTTTCTTCAATATTCACCATACACCTATTACAATGAACATTGTATTGTGTTAAATAAAAATCACATTCCAATGAAGATAGACCGCAATACTTTTGAAAATATCTTCGATTTTATAACGGAATTTCCTCATTACTTCGTCGGCTCAAACGCTGACTTACCAATTGTCGGCGGCTCAATTTTAAGTCACGATCATTATCAGGGCGGTCATTATACTTTTGCAATGGCGAAGGCTCCGATTGAGAAGACTTACGAGTTTGACGGATTCCCAGAGGTTAAAGCCGGTCGCGTTAAATGGCCGATGTCTACTATTCGCCTGCAATCTAAGAATCGCCAGCAGCTCATGGATTTATGCGAAAAGATTTTAGCTAAATGGCGCGGTTATACTGATGAGACAGTGGATATTTTGGCAGAAACAGATGGCACGCCTCACAACACAATCACGCCTATTGGTCGTCGTCGTGGTGAAGAATATGAATTTGACCTTGTGCTCAGAAATAATCGTACAACGGAAGAACATCCGCTCGGTTTGTTTCATCCACACGCTGAAGTTCATCACATCAAGAAAGAAAATATCGGCTTAATCGAGGTTATGGGCTTGGCCGTCTTGCCGGCACGTCTTAAAGATGAAATGGCACACGTCAAGGACAATCTACTCAAAAATGTGGACGACATCTCGAATATTGAGGACATTACAAAACACGCCGATTGGTACAAAAATATTCGCAATAAGTACAATGACATCAACGATTCAAACGTCGATGAAATCATCAAAACTGAGATTGGTCACGTATTCAGTGAAGTTTTATCTCACGCCGGTGTTTACAAACGCGACGAGAAAGGGCAGGCGGCTTTTGATAAATTTGTAAAGTCCGTTTCTGTTGATTGAACATCAAATAAACATACTATGGAATATAATATAAAGACAACCATTGTAGATGTTGCAAAAAGGGCTGGCGTGTCGGTGGCAACTGTATCACGAGTCGTCAACGATAAAGACTTTGTGCGCGACGCGACACGCCGTAAAGTCCTTAAAGCAATTAACGAACTAAAATATGTGCCGAATATGTCAGCGCGTGAACTCCATACCCAGCATTCTACAAATGTGGGCGTGGTTGTTCCTAGTGTCTATAATATGTTTTTTGCTGAAGTAATTGACGGCATTGAAGATTTTCTCCGTCAAGGTTCTTATTCATTGCTTTTAAACTGTGCCCAAAATAATCCTCAGCAGGAAATGAACTGCATTAAGGCGTTTATGAGCCGCAATGTGTCCGGCGTAATCGTTATAAGCCCTAACACCAACGGCATTAACGAAGAATTTTATAAAGAAATCGCAAAACAAATATCGCTAGTCTTTATTAATGCTTATTATCATATTCCTGGTGCTTGCTATGTAACTAACGATGAGGCAATGGGCACAGAAGAGGCGTTAAATTATTTATTTAATCTAAATCACAAGCGCATCTTATTTGTTCGCGGAGTAAACAGCGATTCTTATGAGATTAAAGAAATTACTTATCGACGAATTATGAAATCAAAAGGTATTGCAGCAGATGATTACATAATCAACATCGGCGAGGGCAACGGTATGAACACGGTGGACGATACCGCCAAATGTTTAGCGAAAACCCTTTCTTATACTGATGCAACGGCTATATTCTGCTGCAATGATCTTATGGGCGTGGGCGCAATCAATGCCTGCAAAAGACTGGGCAAGCTGATTCCGCAGGATATTTCCATTATTGGTTATGACAATATTTCCATTTCTCACTTTATAGAGCCGAAATTAACGACGATGGATCAGAATATGTTTCAGCTCGGCAGCAACGCCGCAGAACTGTTAATCGACAATATAAACACCAACAGAAGCAAGCGCGTCACACTTTACAATGTTTTAGTCGTTCGCTATTCCACTGGATATAATAACTATTGAGGTGATATTATGGCAAGTAACTTTGATATTAGTAAATTGGCTGATCCTGAATATTTTAAAAGCAATCGCATTGCAGCACACAGCGACCATAAATATTTTGCTAACTTAACCGAACTTGCAAATTTGAAATCATCTTTCGTTCTTTCTTTGAATGGGCTGTGGCAATTCAAATATGC
>JAFUTM010000057.1 GCA_017484235.1 Selenomonadaceae bacterium | reverse complement strand
TGCTTACAATGAACAATTTAGCCATTGCGACAAATTTTATCATATTTTTCAACACCTTAATCATAAAAATTCATTCCATAAGCTGCTCTAAAACTTTGACAAAAATTCAAGGATATTTTTTTATAGTTCTCGGAATAATTGTAATGTACTTACTGTGAGCGTAGCCGTTCATTCCTCTATAAGTGACTTCGACAAAATATTTGCCCCAATTTGTTTCGGAATAACCGCCTCGTCCGCTACTAATGTAAACATGTGCACCTGGAGGAATACGAGTTATTAAAGGATAAGCAACCGAAGGACCTGTTCGCAACGCCAAAAAGTCAATAGTAGGGTCGACAATGCCTTCAACATCATACCCGGTTGTCATTTCAAATAAATCGTAACTACCGTTGACTATTGGTTCATTTTCATAATAATTTGCATTTGCAACAGAAATACTAATCACAAAGCTAAAAATCATCATCAAAATTGTTTTTTTCATTAAAATCACCGTCCTAAGAAATTTACATTTAACCTCCATAATTTTTAAATGATAATGTTATATTTGAAATTCTATTTGGACTATCAAAAATAATATTTATAACCTCATCATATTTAGTTATAATCTCATAGCCATTTTGCCAATTTGAGCCGCCATTATAAAATCCTCTTCCTGAAGAACCATATTTTAATTT
The DNA here is from genome assembly GCA_017484235.1 of Selenomonadaceae bacterium. Lineage (GTDB taxonomy): Bacteria > Bacillota > Negativicutes > Selenomonadales > Selenomonadaceae > Quinella. Next base: position 5,249 of record JAFUTM010000057.1, on the reverse strand, counting down.
AAACTCGTATTTATATTTAAAATCATCTAATAAACTATTACAAGAAAGTCCTGACCAATCAAATCTCCTATTTCCATTTCTATAAATTGTTATTGAATTTACAATATCATATTCAAATTCTACATCAAATCCATCATTATTATATTTCCAAGTAGAAAATCTATGTCGAGTTTCAACTTTTGAAGGTTGACCATAAAGTGAAAGAACTTGATTTTTGCTCATTCCGATATAAATTCCACCGATTGATTCATAATAACGTGGATTTTTTGTTCTGCGAAGAGAATATGCAGAATTACTTCCCCAATTCATAATAAGCCTTTCGTGATAACCTGACATTCCATAACCTGAATCATCGTGACACACTTCAATATCTCTATAATTATTCCCTTCATTAATTCTAATTTTGTACATTGCAGAAGCATCACCAATAAAACCAACAGAAATAATCGGACAACCATTTAATTTATAATCTCTACTGATTGATAAAACAAGATTACCATTTGTGTCGTACCAGTTGCCAATAATGTCTTTAAGTGCTGTAACTGAAACTGATTGATAATCATCTGCCTGGCAAGTCGTCACAGGAATCATCATCACAGTCGCCAACACAAAAATTTTTACAACTTCTAATAAATTTTTCACAAAATCGCCTTCTAAAAATTTTAATATATTGGATATTCTCTTGCCAAACGCACATAAGGCTTGCAAGCATTGAAAACTTTCTTAAAAAATTCATTATATTTTACATTTTCATAGCCACTTGAAGAATTTGTTTGCGTAAAGTACCATTCGCCATTTAAATAAGCGAATTGATAAGGTCTGCCTGTCATTGTTCCATTTTGATAAAAAACACTTTTTATTCCGACATCAAAAGTACCTTTTTGATAATCTTCTTTAATGTACTGAGTCATCAAATAATATTCAGTTTTATATCCATTTCTATCAATTTCAGTGTGAAACCAAACATCTGTAGCATAGCAAATATTTACAGAAAATGCCGTTACAAATGCAAAAATCATCATCAAAAATATTTTTCTCAATTAAATCACCTCAAGGTTGCATATTATCAGAAGCTAAAAAAATAAATGTGTCAATTTTATCAATATTAGTATCTATACTGCTAAAACCAACTATTACATATCTGTTTGCACTGCTAATCCATTGATGCCCAATAATATCTCCTGAAGTCAATGAAGATGATACATTTAATAGATGTGATAAAAAATTTGTAATTTCATCATCATTTGCTCCAATTACTGATAAAATATTTATTATTGCATCAACTGTATTCTGTCCATTATTAGGTACATTGTTTGATAATGTAATTGATGAAATATATCCTTCTTTATTAACGTCAAAGAGTAATCCATTACCATTTGTTTGATTATTTAAAGCTATTCCGTAATAATCGTAAAGTGAATCACTGCTAATTTTATTAGGATTTTTCATAATATATGGATTGTTTTTACTTTTAGCCAACGCATTATAGCGACTTACAAAAGTATCTAATCCAAAATCACAAATTCTGACTTGAGCAGCAGAAGCAATCGAACTCACCATTAAACATAAAATCATTATAAAAATTGTTTTTTTCATTAAATCACCTCATATTATCAGAAGCTAGAAATTTGAATGTGTCAATTTTACCACCATTAACATCTTCTATATAGAATCCAATCATTACATATCTTTTTATATTGCTAATCCATTTATACACCACCTTTCCTGAGTATAATGAAGGTAATAAATCATTTAAAATATTTGTAATTTCATTATCATTTGCTCCTATTGTTAATAAAATATTTTTTATTGCATAAATTGTATTTTCTTCGTTATTTTGTAAATTGTTTGATAACGAAATCATTGAAATATATCCTTCTTTATTTACAAAAAAAGAGTATTGCATTACCATTTGCTTGATTATTTAAAACTATTCCGTAAAAATCATAAAGTGAATCGCTTCTAACTTTAATAGGATTTTTCATAATATATTGATTGTTTTGGCTTTTAGCAAAATCATTATAGCGATTTACAAAAGTATCTAATCCAAAATCACAAATTCTTACTTGAGCAGCAGAAGCAATCGAACTCATCATTAAGCACAAAATCATTATAATAGCCAATTTTTTCATTAAATCACCGTCCGTCCTTTTAATAAAATTTAAATATAAGCCTCAAAAAAGAGCGCAACATATGTACTACCATTTGTACGTTTGTATGTTATATAGCGACTACTTGCAGAACACCAGATAGATGTATATTCCTTGTTCATATTATTTGCAAAATTTTCCTGCTCCGACGAGTTGAGTCCTATAGCAGTAAGTATACTTAACATCATTGTAGCAGCTTGATATACTCCTGTCTCGTCCTTATAGCACGTGATGAGTATTCTTGATACAGCACCATTATTATTTAATTGAAATACAATCTTGTTGTTATTGTAACTTCCATAAGCCAATATACAACATTTTATACCTTCTTTGGTGGCATAGTAAGGCTCACCGACAGATACATTCTTTATATTGGCACCTTGTCTTATGCAGTCTATGATATGTCCAACACCACCATCATAAATTTGTACTGCACCAGCTTCAACTTTTGTTTCACCAGCAAGTTGCAAGGTAAAAATTGAAAACATTAAAATTAAGACAGATAAAACTCTTTTAATCAAAATGCTCGCCTCCAAACACTACAAAAAACGCATAAAAAAACTTTAAAATTAATTATACCCCCCCCCCTATGCGCTTTGTCAAGGACTTTTACAAATTTTCTGATTATTTAGGTGGCAATAAAAAATCCGCTGGCGCATTTTGTTAAACGTCAACGGATTTTTTAATAAACGCATTTGATCTTAATCAAAAGCAGTGTGAGTTGCAGTAAGTCTTGCCATAGCGCGTGCCAAAGCCAACTGAGCACGATCAATATCTATTTCTTGATGTTCTTTAGGTGCCTGTTTAAAAGTCGCGATGCGCTGTTTAGCGCGTGCATATGCTTCTTTGGCACGGTTGACATCAATGTTTTCAGGTTCTTCAGCTGCTGAAGCAAGTACTGTAATCTTTTGAGGCGTAACTTCCATAAAGCCGCCGCCGACTGCCATTAACTGTTCGTCCTGGCCGTTAAGTTTGATTCGCATTGCGTGAGGAACGAGTCCAGTTACGAGTGGCGCGTGTCTTGGAAGAATGCCGAGTTCACCGCCAGTTGAGCGCACGATAAGCATTGCAATTTCCTTATCGCACACCTGTCTGTCAGGTGAAACCACTTCAAGTTGAATTGTCGCCATAAAGCTATCTCCAAACTAATGTTTAATTAGGAATTATGAATGAGGAATTAATAATGAAAATTGTCACTTCAATTCCTCATTCAGCATTCCTCATTCCTAATTAAATATATTAGACTACAGAAGCAACGATGTCCTGTGCTTCTTTTTGAATTTGTTTGAGGTGATCTTCACTGACGAAACTCTCAGCGTAGACTTTGCACATATCCTCAGTGCCAGATGGACGCGCTGCAAACCAGCCCTTATCAGTGACAACTTTAAGACCGCCGATTGAGGCGCCGTTGCCTGGAGCCTTAGTCAATTTTGCAGTGATCTTGTCGCCAGCAAGTGTATCAGCTTTCAGATTTTCCGGTGAGAGTTTGCCGAGTGCTGCCTTCTGTGCAGGCGTTGCCGGTGTGTCTTTACGTGCATAGTAGCTGACGCCGTATTTATCAGTGAGTTCTTTGTGATGTTGTGAAGGATTCTTGCCAGTCTTGGCAGTGATCTCAATCGCAAGCAGATCCATAATAATGCCGTCTTTATCGGTCGTCCAGACTGAACCGTCCTGGCAGAGGAAGGACGCGCCCGCACTCTCTTCGCCGCCGAAGCCCATTGAACCGTCAAGCAGACCATCGACGAACCACTTAAATCCAACCGGCACTTCACAGACTTTACGGCCAATGCCCTTGCCGACATAATCAATGAGTGAGCTGGATACCAATGTCTTACCGATCATTGCATCTTTGCTCCAGCCGTCGCGATGAGTAAACAAGTAATTAATAGCAACTGCAAGATAATGATTTGGATTCATGAGGCCTTGCGGCGTGACAATACCGTGACGGTCGTAGTCCGTGTCGTTGCCAAATGCGATGTCGTATTCGTCTTTCATCTTAATCAGATTCGCCATTGCCCAAGGTGAGGAGCAGTCCATACGGATTTTGCCGTCGTGATCTTTAGGCATAAACTTGAACGTGTAATCAATGTAAGGATTAACGACGGTCAGATTCTTAATGCCATAAACTTCGGCAATTAAATCCCAATAGAAAATACCGGAACCGCCGAGTGGATCAGCACCGATCTTCAGACCAGACTTGGCAATCGCGTCCATATCTACAACTTTTGCCAATGCCTTAACATAAGGCGTAACATAATCAAAGAAATGAACGTTATCCTGTTTAAGTGCTTTCTCAAATGAGACGCGCTTAATTTTGCCAATGCCTTCTTTGATGAGTTCGTTAGCTCTATTTTGGATTTTATCGGTAGCCTCTTTGCTTGCAGGACCGCCAGTGGTTGGATCGTATTTGATGCCGCCGTCAGTTGGTGGATTATGAGAAGGCGTAATAACCATTCCGTCGGCTTGTTTAGCCTTGTTCTTGCTGTCGTGGTTGTGCTCTAAAATTGCACGCGATACAACAGGAGTTGGTACTGGATCAAAATCGTTCGACAAAATAATATCAACGTCGTTTGCCGCTAATACTTCAACGCAGCTTCTGAGTGCAGGTTCGGAGAGTGCGTGAGTGTCAGCACCAATGTAAAGTGGACCAGTAACGCCCTCAGCTTTGCGGTGTTCAACAACTGCCTGTGCGATAGCAACAATATGTTCTTCGTTAAAGCTGTTCTTTGCCGAGCTGCCTCTGTGTCCAGATGTACCAAACGCAACCTTATGCGTAGCTTCATCAGGATTAGGTTTAAGTGTGTAATAATCACTTATTAAAGCCGGAATGTTGACAATCTCACGGTTGAGCTCTTTCGTCTTGCCCATCAAAAATCCCTCCATCAAATTAATAATAATATAAATCTATAATAGAGAATTAATTAAACTAGAAATACACAATTAATTGTAGAGTGTTAATGAGGCTTATAATTGTGTATTCTTAATTATTAATTCTTAATTATTGAAGTTTTTTGGCTTTATCGATGACTTCATCAATATTGCCAACCATATAGAACGCAGCTTCAGGCAAATCATCATATTTACCCTCAAGGATTTCTT
>JAFUTM010000056.1 GCA_017484235.1 Selenomonadaceae bacterium | reverse complement strand
CGGTGGACAGGCTCCGGTCTATCACGCAACTGGTGGTGCAGAAGCTGAAGGTGCAGCAGATGTTTCAAATGAATCTATTGGCCGTCAGGCTTACAAGCACTTGATGAACGGTGTTTCACATATGTTGCCTTTCGTCGTTGGCGGTGGTATTTTAATCGCGCTCGCCTTCTTGATTGACGGATTTATGGTTGATCTTAATTCTTTGCCTGCTGAAGAGAGAGGCAACTTCGGTTCCATAACACCTGTTGCTGCCTTCTTCAAGAATACAGGCGGCGCAGCATTTGGATTTATGCTTCCAGTTCTTGCAGGATTTATTGCTATGTCTATTGCCGATCGTCCAGGTCTTGCGGCAGGCTTCGTTGGTGGTGCTCTTTCGGGTGCCAATGGTTCAGGCTTCTTAGGCGCGTTGTTGGCAGGTTTCCTTGCAGGTTGGATTGTCAACAAACTCAAAACCATTACAGAATCACTTCCAGATGCCCTTGCAGGTATCAGACCAATTTTGATTTATCCATTACTCGGTATCTTTTTAATCGGTATAATTTGTACACTAATTATTGGTCCACCTATTGCTGCTATTAATAGCTGGCTTATTGATACACTGAGCAATATGGATCCGTCTGCTAAGATTTTGATGGGCGCACTCGTCGGCGGAATGATGGCTATCGATATGGGTGGTCCTATCAACAAAGCGGCTTATGTTACAGGCGTTGGTCTGTTGACTCAAGGTAATTATTATGTTATCGCTGCCGTTATGGCTGGCGGTATGGTTCCACCACTCGCGATTGCTTTTGCAACGATGTTCTTTAAGAACAAATTCACGGAGAATGAAATTAAATCTGGTCCTACCAATATCGTTATGGGCCTTTCATTCATCACTGAAGGTGCAATTCCATTCGCAGCTGCTGATCCTGTTCACGTCATTCCACCTTGCGTTATCGGTTCCGCTATCGCAGGTGCACTTGTTATGATGTTCGGCTGCACTCTTATGGCTCCACACGGCGGTATCTTCGTTGTGCCGACCATTGGCAATCCGTTAATGTATTTGATTGCGATATTTGCAGGTGCAGCAGTTGGTTCAGTTGCTCTTGGAATGTTCAAAAAAGCTCCGCAGAAATAATAACAGTCTGAAATAAATAGCTTGTAATAATTTAATATAATAGAAAAGAGTTTATCTCCAGCGTTGTATGGCTCAAGATAAACTCTTTTTTGTATGTTAATTTTTATTTAGTGATAATAAACTTTTCGGTGTTTTGGAGCAGAGGGTCTTTGGTATTGTTTGCTGCAAACGCCTTAGCACGGTCAATACACGTAGCACATTTGCCGCAGGGTTTCTCGCCGCTGTCGTAACAGCTCCACGTCAAGTGATAAGGCACACTTAAATCTAATCCGATACGGACAATTTCCTTTTTAGTGTTGTCAACGAACGGTGCGACCAATCTTATTTTGCCATAAGTACCTATCGAAATTGCCGAATCCATAGCGTTAATGAATGAATCACTGCAGTCGGCATAAGCACTCACAACAGCATCATCTTTATGAACGCCGATATACAGCTCAATGTCGTCATTTTTATAAAGACCATAAGCGAAACTTGCTGCCATTGACAGCATTAATCCATTTCTGAACGGCACATAAGTGTCGATTTTATTTGTACCTGAAGATTTCATCTGTTCTGCATAGCTTGCGTGCTCGACTTTATTTTTGGATTTAATGAGCAACGTTGAATCAGAATATTTCATAATATTTGCAACGTCAAATTCATAATGCGAAACTCCATAGTACCTTGCAATTTTATGAGCACAATCCAACTCGCGAGCGTGCCGCTGACCATAAAAAATAGAGATTGTCGATACATTATCACTGCCGTATTTATCAACGGCAATGCCGAGGCAAGTCGTAGAATCTAAACCGCCGCTGGATAATACCATTGCTTTCATTAAAAAGAGACCACCCTTCTTTAAGAATTAATTCAAATAAATTTAATGTTATTGCTAACTGTCTATGCCTGCACTGATACGAACGACTCGCGTATTTTGATTGCTGTTTAATCCGTCATTGACAATAATATATCTTCTTGCCGATTCACACCAATGCACAGCATTATCAGTTTCGTCCTGCCACGAAAATATAAAGTATTCCATTTCAGCACGAGTCAATCCTATCAACGCCAGAATTATAACCAGAGTATCACCTAAATTTTTTTCGGCAATAGTATCATTTGCCTTGCTCATCACCATTATTCTGGAAACATAGCCGATTTTGTTTACGGAAAGACTTATCACCGTTCCCTGTATTGCCGGACCACAAGTGGCGATATAAGTGTCATAATTTTCATTTGAATTATCCATATAAGGCATCTTATTCATCATTACATTTTTAAGATTCATCTCTTCGGCAATCTGATTATAACGATAATAAAATCCGTCACTGCCGTAATCACACACTCTGACCGGCATCATCGCAGAACATACACTCGTAATCATCATCATTGTCATAAACATAAATACATTAAATATCGTCTTCCGTTTCATTCGTGACACCTCACTTTCTGATACTGGACTTTTATTATAATTAATTATATTGCCTATTAAAATATTTGTAAAGCTTTCAATAGAAATAAAAATAAGCCGTAGAACCGTTTAAAGTTTCTACAGCTTTTATTTTATGGCTTTAATATGATAATTAAACTAATCTATGGCAAATAGGAACGAATTTGATGAAAGAATAGCACCTTTTGAAAACAATTAGAAGTCCAAATTTATGTAATTCAATGTGCAAAATTCAGTATTTTAGGCAACAAAAAAACAGTGACTTTTACATCACCGCCTATTTTGCATATCAAATATTACTTTTAATATCTGTTCGCTCTATATTCTCGTAATATGCACTTTTTATCGTTGCAAAATCACTGTACACCGCTTTTAACGTCTCGTAGTACGGTGTTAAATTCTGGCTGCGTGTGATGTTATTTTTCGCGTCCGGCACTGTGATTGTCTTTGTCGTCGTGTCATTAAATACCAAAACTAACTTCAAATCTGCCAACTTGCTCACCTCAATCGTAAATGTCTGCTTCTTCTTTCGTCAGCCGATATGCACTTACTACCATATCATTTGTCAACTGCTGGAAGAATTTCGCCAAATTTGCCGTCTGCTCAAGCGTGATGTCACTTTTTATTCCGTTGTAGGTCTTTGTGACCGATTTTGCGCCGCTATAGACAAATTTTACTTGAATTGTCACTTCTTTCACTGCTTTCATCTCGATCTTATGAAAATCTTAATATAAAGAATATAAATGCTGCAATAGGTAAACAAATAATTTCTAATGGTGGAATTATTAATCCTATAACTACCAATATTATAGCAATAATAAATGCTTTCATATTAAAATACCTTCTTTATATATAAAATGTACAATTCATATGACATTAATAAAGAAATTGCTGTTAAAATGATAATTATTATTGAACATTTAATATTTTTTCTAAAATTTTTTATAACTGATGGTAAAAATACAAAAAATAATATAAAAAATACAAATCCTACAAAAACAATAGTCAATATAAAAAATGATTTTATATGTTCTTCAAAAAATCTAAATATTATTAAATAATGAAAAATAATAAAAAAATTTAAAATTAATGTACAATCCATTGTATGAAACATATTTTCTTGTATTTTTGTATCAGTTGTATCAAGTCCTTCAACTTTTATTTTTGATTTAATTATTGGTGATATTATAAACGTTATTATCGCTGATATTAAACAAGGAATACCAAAAATTAAAATAAATAATATAATGTTTTTTAATTTTCTCATATCATTTATTCCTTGATATAGTATCATCTACAAATTGAGCGATGTTATTTGCAAAAATATTGCCGCATTTGTTTGAAAAATAAAATCCTCCAATAGCTCCACCAATAACTCCGATTGGAGCACCTGCAACACTTACATCAAGACCAGTTACAAAAAGTTTTATAACTGCAAGAATAGCACCATATTTTATAAAAGCTGACTTTGTACTTGAAATTGCTGGAGCAATCAATTTATCAAGTTCTTGAATTATTGGAATATCTAAAACTTTGCTCAATCTTCCATATAATGTTATCAAATTTATAGTTGTTGCAATTCCCATTGTTGGTAACGGACCGATAATTGTTCCTAAAATTGAATGTTGATTAATTATACTCTTTAATTTTGGTTTAATTTCGTCATTATATGCGCTAATTAATTTATCATTTTCTTCTGCTGATTTAGATAATGTATTTGACATAATTTCTGTTGAATCAATCAAACTCATTTAAAATTACTCCAATCACTGTAACAACAAATTAACTCAGAAAAATGAGGATAAATAATTATAAAAAAAAAAACGGTTGTCAAGCCATTTTCACAATTTTCTTGCAGAATTTTCAGTGAGATTGGGCAAAAGTGGTGGAAATGAAAAAATCCGCCATTTCCGGCAGATTCTATCTTAATTTTACATTGCAGTATTTTTCAATTCTTTTGGAGGTTCAGAAGCATATTGTCCTAAAACTTTACGCATTTTTGCTAGATTTTCTTGATGTCTTTTCGGACAATATTTATAAAATTGCTCCCATTCTTCTGGAGTTCGAGGATTTACTCTATAAAATCTCTTAGATCCTTCATCAGTAGTTGGTGGAATATCACTGTAATCAATTTTTCTGTTTTTTAATGCTCTAATTTCTTCAAGTTCTTCTTTTGTAAGTGGTGGCATATTTCTAGAAAGTATTAAACTGCCCATAATAATCTCT
>JAFUTM010000055.1 GCA_017484235.1 Selenomonadaceae bacterium | reverse complement strand
TGTTCAATTTCTTCGCCGCGAATATCTTTTATAGCTTTCGCAACATCAGGTGCTCCATAAATAGCTGAACCTGCGACCAAAACATTAGCACCGGCTTCGCGGACGAGTTTTGAAGTCTCAGCATTGATACCGCCGTCAACTTCTATGTCGCATATAGTTTCCATTTCTTCAATCATATGGTACAACATATGAATTTTACCTAACATGGATTCAATAAATCTTTGACCGCCAAAACCAGGATTGACCGTCATAATCAAAACCATTTCTACATCTTCGACTAATTCCTCAATCATCGAAAGTGACGAGCCAGGATTGAGCGCAACGCCAGCTTTGCAGCCAGCCGCGTGAATCTGCTGAATGACACGATGTGCGTGTTTTGCTGCCTCAGCGTGGAAAGTAATAATATCTGCACCAGCTTTGGCAAATGTTTCAATGTGAGTTTCAGGGTGTTCCGTCATAAGATGCACGTCGAATACAGCTTTAGTTACCGGTCGGACAGATTGAACTACCAGTGAACCAATTGAAATGTTCGGTACATAAGTTCCGTCCATTATATCAATATGAATATATTCGGCACCAGCGTCCGAAACTTTTTTTATGTCATCAGCTAAATGACCGAAATCTGCTGACAGTATTGATGGTGCAATTATTGTTGCCATTCTAAACTCTCCTTATTACATTATATTAAATTATAATAAAAAACTTTTTTACCCAGCCCATCCGCCCACCCTGAGTAAAAAAGTTTATTTAAATTTCAAAAAAACTATGCTTTAAGCTCGGACGTGCAATGCGGGCAGCGTGTTGCGTCATCTGCAACAACCTCTTTACAGTACGGGCACTTGCGCGGATCTGGATCTGGTTCCGGCTCCGGTGCTTTTGGCATAAGCCGATTAACCTGTTTAATTAATATGAAAATTGCGGCTGCAACGATTAAGAAGTCAAGACATGTATTTAAAAATACGCCATACGCAATGACAGGTGCGCCGGCTTCCTTAGCCGCTGCAATGGATTCATACTCCACTCCAGAAAGGTTAATATACAAGTTAGAGAAATCGACCTTACCGAGCAAAAGACCAAGCGGCGGCATCAAAATGTCAGATGTGAACGATGAGACAATCTTTCCGAATGCCGCACCGATGATAACACCAGTCGCCATATCAAGCACGTTTCCGCGCATTATAAATTTTTTAAATTCTTCAATCAAAATAATTACCTCCAAAATGTGTTAATATCTATAAATTTAGGTGATTTTCTTTTTAAATTCAAAAAATATCATAATGTTAAATAATATTATAATATTTCAAAAGGGCTTGAGTGCCTTCGTTGCCATTGCCGGTGCGTTCCATATTTCTGATTTCGTGCAACACCATTGCAAGAATCGGCAGTGACGCACCATAAGCAGTGGCAGTTTCAGTTCCGATTGCAAGGTCTTTGCCTAAATGTTTAAGCATAAAACCTGGATCGAAATTGCCATCAAGACCTTTACGTACGACTCCAGTCATTTGAAAACTGCCTGCCGCACCAGTTGAAATAGCCTCGTAAACTTTTTCAATATCAAGACCAGACGCCTTAGCATAGGCAAACGCTTCGCATACACCGGCAAGCGTTCCGGCAATCGCAATCTGATTACAAGCCTTAGTCTTCTGGCCGGCACCAGCACTGCCTTCATAGACAATATTTTTACCAATAACTTCAAATACAGGCTTTAAAGCATTAAAATCAGCTTCATCACCGCCAACTAAAATCGTCAGCGTTGCATTCTGAGCACCAACATCACCGCCAGTGACAGGCGCGTCGACAGCGTGGATACCTTTAGATTTGGCTGCATTGTAAATTTTCTCTGCAAGAATCGGCGAAGATGTCGTCATATCAACTACGTATGCACCGGTTTTGGCGTTCTCAATAATTCCATTATCGCCGAGATAAACCTGCTCAACATCTTTCGGATATCCAACAATAGTAATTATAATATCCTGGCCTTTGGCGCATTCGCCTGGTGAGCTGCACCACTTTGCACCGCGTTCAATGAGTTTATCCGCTTTCGATTTAGTGCGGTTATAAACACTGACTTCATATCCGGCGTCCATTAAGTAAGCTGCCATTGCACTGCCCATTATGCCAGTTCCAATAAATCCAATCTTTTTTAAAGTTGTTGTCAAATTAATCACTTCCCTTCATAAATGCAAAGTATATCACTTTAATATTTTAATTTCAATCTTTTTTTATCAATTTTATGTTGTAATTAGGTTAAACGTCGAAATGAATAAAGAATAATAGACTGTACAACGTAAAAAGGACGCTGTTACACGTCCTTAACATTTTCATCATATGGTGACGCCTAAGGGATTCGAACCCTTGAAGCCGCCGTGAGAGGGCGGAGTCTTAACCACTTGACCAAGGCGCCTCTTTTAATCGAGACTCGTAATGCAAAATCGGAATCGGCTGGAACGCATCAACGAATACTCACATAGTATATTATAAATTTTTCAAATTGTCAAGACTTTGTTGCATACGCTGTAAAGAAATTTTTTTGCCAAGCAGATACAAAATCTCAATAACGCCTCCAGGAGTAACCTTTTGACCAGAAACAGCAATACGCATCGGCCACATCACTGTACCAACTTTTAATCCGGTACCTGCCGTAAAGTTAGATACTTTTTCATTTAAATTGTCGACTGTCCATTCATCATCGGAAATTTTATTTAACATTTCAAATGCAGGCGTCAGAATCTCAATTGATTTTTCAACGGTGACTTTGTTTCGCTTATTAACATAAAGTTCAGAATCAAAATCCGGCATTGTTATCAAGAATTGAATCATCGAATCAATTTCGCTCAGTTTGTTGACACGTGTTTTGAGTAGACCGGCCAGATATTCAGACTTTGATTTAAGATTGTCATCTAAGTTGACAAATTTAGTCATTGCTGAAGCAAAATCAGCATCAGTCATATTTTTAAAATATTCGCCGCTCATCCAGTTGAGTTTATCATAATCGAAAACGGCGGGCGACTTACTCAGACCGTCCAGACTAAACACGTTAATCAATTCGTCCATTGTAAAAATTTCTTGGTTAGTGTTCTTTGGATTCCAACCAAGCAGTGCAACGTAGTTAGTAATAGCTTCCGGCAGATAGCCCATATTAACTAAATCGCCAAAACTCGTTGCGCCGTGCCGCTTGCTGAGTTTGGAAATGGAACCGTCCTCAGCTTTGCCCATAACCGGTGCAAGATGAATAAATGTTGGCATTTCCCAATTAAAGAATTGATATAATAATACGTGTTTAGGCGTCGATGTAATAAACTCCGTGCCGCGTATTATATGAGTAACTTCCATAAGATGATCATCAATTACATTTGCGAAATTATAAGTTGGCATTCCGTCGCGTTTAAGCAATACCTGATCTTCGAGTTCCTCATTTGCAATTGTAATATTGCCGTGCAGTACATCAAAAAAAGTGGTCTCACCAGTCAGCGGCATTTTTTGACGAATGACATACGGCTTGCCTTCAGCTAAATTTTTGTCAATCTCAGCCTGTGACAGATTGCGGCAGTGACGATCGTAGCCGCCAAATTTTTTATTATCGTTAGCATCAGTCGCGGAGTTATCCATATCATCTGATTTACTTTCACAAAAACAGCGATAAGCGTGTCCACTTTCAACTAACTGTTCAGCATACTTTTTATAAATTTCCATACGTTCACTTTGCACATAAGGACCGAAATTACCGCCGTTGTGAGGTCCCTCGTCTGGATAAATTTTGGCAAGTTTAAGCGTATTTTCAATAAACTCAACCGCATCAGCAACATAGCGGGCGCGGTCAGTGTCTTCAATTCTTAAAATAAAATCACCGTGCTGCGACTTGGCAAACAAGTAGGCATATAAGGCCGTTCTGAGATTGCCAATGTGCATATAGCCGGTTGGACTCGGTGCAAAACGCGTGCGTACTCTTTTATTGTTCAAAATTATTACCTCGTTTCATAAAATTTACTCAAATATCATACACCATAGTCATCGATAACACAAGATAATTTTAATTTGCTTTAATTTTGGATTACTCTGCCTTATCAGGAAAATCGTCCGGCAAAACGAAGTAATCCAAGATTGCTGACAGTTCACTCGACGTAAATAATCCAGCCGGCGATTCGCGTATCATTATATCTTGAAAGAGGCGTACCTGTTCTTTATGATCTAAATCTTTAGACTCCATTTTTTTTGGTTCAGCGGCGTTTTTCGTCATTGAAATAGTTTGAGTCTGTGCATCGGAATATTTTTGAGTTTTGCGGATCATTTCTGCAAGCTGAACGTTGCATTCTTCGCCGAGACCAGGCGGCACCTTTAATGCGTGAATGTGTACCTGTTCTACAAGTGCATCATTTTCAAGTTCGCTCAACCGCTCATACATCGTCTCAATGTCCATATTCTCGTTGTTAAAACTGTCGAGTAAGCTGTGATAAAGCTGCCAGTTTCGATCCAGCTGGTCAATATCTTTTTGATATTCAGCATACCAGATTGTAAAGATTTTCTGCTGTTGTTGAAGTGCATAACGCTGATTTTCATTCATAGTTTGTTGAGGCTCGTGCATACGACTGATTAATGCGGCGATAACAAAAACTATTACAAGTGATATGCAAAAGTATATAAAAATTCTCCGATTGGGCAAAAATTTATAAAGTACGGCGAGTGATACTATTGTCAGTATTATCAGAATTGTTTCTAACATAATATGGCTCCGCTTTAATAAAATTATTTTGCATAATGGCAAAAATATGTTACAATGTATAAAAATTATCGATTGATATAAAAATGGAGGCGGTAAGATGGCAAATTATACAACAACGAATCCTGAGTGGGCGATTCAAGGCAATTCAGCAGTTATGAGCGGCATCGAGGGCATTAAAGATACGACGGTTGGCAATATAAATCCAGCTTTAATATCCGGTAAGATGAAACCTAAACGCAGAATGGTTTTAACTGAAGATGAGATTGTGGAAGGTGTGTCAAATTGCGACCGTACAATTTTGTCGCGTGCAATAACTTTGATTGAAAGCAACAGCCCAAAACACTTTGCTAAAGCTCAAAGAGTGTTGCAGCGTTTGCTGCCGCGCACTGGAAAAGCACTGCGAATTGGTATAACTGGTGTGCCTGGTGCCGGCAAGTCGACATTGATAGAAGCATTCGGCAATATGTTGTGTGATAATGGTCATAAAGTCGCGGTTCTCGCCGTAGATCCGACGAGTTCCATTACGCGCGGTTCCATTTTAGGCGATAAAACCAGAATGGGCACGCTGTCCAGACGAACGGAAGCTTTTATTAGACCATCACCGGCGGGCGGTACGCTAGGCGGTGTTGCGCGGAAAAGCCGCGAGACGATGCTGATGTGTGAGGCGGCCGGCTATGACGTGATACTGATTGAGACGGTCGGTGTCGGTCAGTCTGAGACAATTGTGCTGTCAATGGTTGATTTCTTTATGCTCGTTGTGTTGACCGGAGCTGGAGATGATTTGCAGGGCATCAAGAAAGGTATAATGGAACTGGCTGATGCTATAGTAGTAAATAAGGCGGACGGCGACAATTTAGTTAAAGCCAAAGTCACGCGCGGCGAGTATGAGCGTATGATTGAGTATATCCGACCGGCAACAGAGGGCTGGCCAACGCACGCTTATCTTTGTTCGGCGATTGAAAAAACTGGGCTGCCCGAACTTTGGAAAGTGATACAAGTGTTTAAAGAATTGACAACCCAAAGCGGTGTATTCCAGCGTCGTCGTGACAGCCAGCTTTTGGATTGGATGCACTCAATGATTGATGAACATCTTCACAATCTGTTTTTTGAAGATGCGGTGATTACTGGACGAATGCCGGAAGTTAAGTCAGCGGTATTGAATGGAACCATATCACCGACACAGGCGGTCGCAGAACTCATAAAAATGTTCGATATTAAACGTGCCGCCGAACGCCAAGTAGACATATTTAATAATTAGGAATGAGAAATGAGGAATGAGGAATTGAAGTTCGGTTTTTATATTCCTAATTCCTAATTCCTAATTCCTAATTCATAATTAAACTCAGGAGCGCATAAATAGATTAATTAAGAAGGCAATACTGACAAACCACATCACTGGGTGGATTTCTTTTATCTTGCCACCGACGCTTTTCATAAATACATAACTCACAAAACCAAAGGCAAAACCGTTGGCGATACTTGAGGTCATCGGCATCATAATGATTGTCAAAAACGCTGGAAATCCGTCAGTAAAATCTTCAAACTCAACCTGCTTAATTCCGTTCATCATCATTGCGCCGACTAAAATCAATGCCGGTGAAGTGGCAAACGCTGGTACTAATCCAATCAGCGGAGCGAATAACAACGATATTAAAAACATTACTGCAACCGTTACCGCAGTTAAGCCGGTCTTGCCGCCGGCAGCGATTCCGGCTGCACTTTCTATATAAGAAGTGACCGTCGACGTACCGAAAATTGAGCTTGCAATTGTGCCGACTGCATCTGTCGTCAAAGCCTTGTCAAGGTTTTCAATGTGACCGTCCTTGTCGACAAGGTTAGCCTTCTGCGTAAGACCAATCAGCGTGCCCATATTATCAAACAGCTCAACGACAGTGAAGGTAAAGATAATGGACACAATGCCATAATTCCACGCACCGACAATATCAAGCTCACCAAAAGTTGCACTCATACTTGGCAATGACGTACTCAAAATATCGCCAATGCTGGATGGAGCCGGTGAAAGACCAAGAAACATTGATATAATTGTTGTTACGATAATGCCAATTAAAATTGAGCCTTGAACGTTGAGTGCCATAAGTGCACCGGTCATAAGCAGACTGAACAACGCCAATAATGTTGTCGGTTCCGCAATATGACCAAGCGTTATAAAAGTCGCCGGATCAGCAATGATGATGCCGGTGCCTTTTAGTCCAATGAAGGCGATAAATAAACCTATGCCGACACCGATTGCAAATTTTAAATTCTGTGGCACGCAGTTTATTATTGCCTGGCGGATTCCGCCGATTGTCAAAATTAAAAATAATACGCCGGAAAAGAATACTGCACCGAGTGCAACCGTCCAATGCAGACCTAAAATACCGCAGACGTAATATGCGAAAAATGCATTTAAGCCCATACCTGGTGCCAGCGCAACCGGATAATTTGAAACCACGCCCATAACTAATGAGGCAAGTGCAGCGATCCAAATAGTCGAGGCGATTGCCGCTTCTTTTGGTATTCCGGCATCAGCTAAAATATTCGGATTGACAAACATTATGTAAGAAAGTGCGATGAATGTCGTCAAGCCGGCGATAATTTCTGTGCGGACAGTGGTGCCCTTTTCATTTAATTTAAAAAATCTTTCCAATGCGTTCAAAATTAAATCACCTTTCATTAATGAAACTTTAAATTTAAAGTAGATGTTTGAGCTTTAATTAATTATTGCTCATCGTTAATTCTTAATTATTATACCACATTTGTCAATAAAATAAACGTATACACTTTATTGCATTTCATCTCAAATTAAGATAAAATAAATACAATTAATTCATCACGTGAGGTGCTGTTAATATGAAAAAATTATTTTTATTACTTATGTTGATTTTAATAATGGCGATAACTGGCTGCGGCGACAACTCAAAGAATGAGTCTGCTACTCCTTCTGAAAGAAATAAAACTGAAGACACGACAAAATCAGAAGCACCTGCTGAGCCGGTCGCGCCAGTTAAAATATCATTTGCCGGTGACTGTACGCTTGGCAGTTTCTTAGGATCGGATAATCGTTTTGCAAACTACTGGAGCGAAGGTCCTGGTTATTATCTCGGCAATGTAAAGTCAATCTTTGAATCCGACGATATCACATTCGTCAATTTGGAAGGACCACTGACCAAACATCGTCAAACTGCAATTAAAGAGTTTCCAATGCGCGGCGAGCCGGAGTACGTTGAAATATTGACAGCCGCCTCAGTTGAGGTTTGCAACCTCTCCAACAATCACATCTACGATTGTGGCGATGAAGGTTTTGAAGACACTGTAAATATTTTGAATGAGAACAATATTAAAATGTGCGGTGAAGGGCATTACGCTATCATAGATGTGCGCGGTATCAAAGTCGGCTTTCTCGGTTATCAGGGCTGGGAAGATTATCCAGAACTCAGAGCTGATATTGAAAACGATATTAAAAAGCTGCGTGAAAATGGTGCCGATGTTGTAATTGTAGAGTTTCATTGGGGCATTGAACGCGATTACACAAGTTATGATACGCAGGACAACCTTGCTCATTTCAGTATCGACAGCGGTGCTGATGTTGTCGTTGGCGCACACCCTCACGTGGTGCAAGGTATCGAAGTTTA